>JAUHYN010000079.1 GCA_030426505.1 bacterium
CTCGTCGGCGAGCGCCCGGACCTGACGAAGCGCGTCCTCACGATGCGCTACGAGGAGGCCGTCGCGCGCCTCGGCTTCATTCGCTACGAGGGCACCGCGCGCTTCACGCTCGCGCGCAACAAGCAGCAGCTCGACCTCGTGGAGAAGACGACGATCGAGCATGGCCTCCACGGCAGCTTCCGCGTCCTGCAAAAGGACAAGGACGACGCCATCACCCGCGAGGTCATCTACAACGGCGGCGTCATGTACGTGCGCAACGGCCCGGGGAAGATGCGCGTGCAGGGGCTCGTCGAGGAGCGCCACCTCGAGCTCCTCGACGAGGCGTGGCAACCGCTCCGCGTGTACACGAGCTACTTCGGTCCGCGGGTCGGGCTCCGCAAAGAGGGCGCGGCGACGGTCGACGGGCGCGGCGCGGCCAAGTACGCGTTCGAGCTGCGCGAGGGCTCCGAGTTCATCGAGGTGCCCGGGATGAAGGGCAAGAAGAAGCCGGTGTCGCTGTCGGGGACGCTCCTCGTGGACGAGAAGACCGGCGCGCCGCTGAAGGCGAGCCTGCGCGGCAAGCTCGAGATCCCGCCGGCCAAGGCGGACCAGAAGCCGGGCACGCTGTCGCTCGCGCTCGACTTCGCGATCTCCACGATCGAAGGGCAGGAAGTGAAGCCCAAGGAGTTCGTCCCGACGATCAAGCACCGCCCGGTCGATCTCGATCCGCTCGCCTTCCTCGACGGCGGCACGCGTACGAGCACGGTCATCGGCGGTTCAGGCTCCTCGAAGGCGCCGCCCGCCGAGTAGCGGATGTCCACGCGCAACGACCTGAAGCGACTCGTCCGGCAGGGACGGGTCGTGGTGAAGATCGGATCCGGCGTCCTCACGGACTCCGAGGGGCGCCTCGATCCGAAGACCATCCGACGCCTCGCGAACGAGATCGCGCCGCTGATCGGGCTGCGGCGGTGGCCTTACATCGTGTCGTCCGGCGCGATCGCCGTGGGGATGGGCATCCTCGGCCTGAAGCAGCGCCCGCGCACGATGGCCGGCCTACAGGCGGCGGCGGCGCTCGGGCAGTCGAAGCTGGTCGAGGCGTGGTCGGCGGCGTTCCGCCGGCACGACGTCCACGTGGCGCAAGTGCTCCTCACCCACGCGGACCTCGCGAACCGCAAGCGCTTCCTCAACGCGCGCCGCGCGCTCGGCGAGTTGGAGCGGCGGCGCGCGATCGCGATCATCAACGAGAACGACACGGTGTCGTTCGAGGAGATCGCGGTCGGCGACAACGACGAGCTCGCGGCGCACGTCAGCAACCTCGTGGACGCGCGCTTGCTGGTGATGATGTCGGTCGCGCCCGGCGTGGTGAACCCGACCGGCCTCAGGATCCCGGAGGCCCACGCCGGCGACGAGCTCCTCGACACCCTCGCGACCGGGCGCTCTTCGCGCTTCGGCACCGGCGGGATGATCTCGAAGATCCGCGCCGCGCGCGTCGCGTGCGCACGCGGGGCCTACGTCGCGATCGTCGAGGGCAAGGCGCCCGGGCAAATCGAGGCGCTGTTCGACGGCGAGGACGTGGGGACGTTGATCGTCCCCGACCAGGACCGCGAGAAGCTCAAGAGCCGCGCGCACTGGATCGCGCACACGCTCCGCCCGGTCGGGACCATCGTGGTCGACGCGGGCGCGGAGAAGGCGCTCGCCGAGAAACGTAGCCTCCTGTCGACCGGCGTGACGAGCGTGGTCGGCGACTTCTCCGAGGGCGACCCGGTGGAGATCGCGCGCGAGTTCGGCCCCAAGCCGCGCGCGTTCGCGCGGGGGCTGTCGCGGTACTCGGCGCAGCAGCTGCTCCAGATCAAGGGCGTCCCGAGCGCCGAGATCCCGCAGATCCTCGGCTTCACCACCGGCGACGCCGTGGTCCACCGCGACGATCTCGTGATGCTGTGACGGACCCCATCCGACCTGTTACACCGATTCGAATGGACGTCCTCGAGCTCCTCGACCGAGCCCGCCGCGGCGCACGCGCGCTCGCGCGGCTCGACGGTGCCGCGCGCGACGCCGCCCTCGACGCGATCGCCGACGCAATCGAGGCGCGGGCCGAAGCGATCCTCGCCGCCAACGCCGAAGACCTCGCCGCCGCCACCGACATCTCCGACGCGCTCCGCGATCGCCTGCGCCTCGACGAAGCGCGCGTCGCCGGCATCGCGCGCGCCGTCCGCGAAGTGCGCGCGCAACCCGACCCGCTCGCCGCCCGCCGCGAGATCGGCGAGGGCCGCTCCGGCATCCGCGTGACGCGGCGGCGCGTCCCGCTCGGTGTCATCGCGATCGTCTACGAGGCGCGCCCGAACGTCACCGCCGAGTGCGCGGCGCTCACCATCAAGTCCGGCAACGCCGTCGTCCTCCGAGGCGGGCGCGAAGCGGCGAACAGCAACCGTGCGATCGGCGACGCCGTCGCCGCCGGGCTCGCCGCCGTAGGTGCTCCGGCCGACGCGGTGATCGTCATGGACCGCTCCTCCCGCGAGGACGTGGCCGCGCTCCTCGGCGCGACCGGCCGCGTAGACCTCGTGATCCCGCGCGGCGGCCACGGCCTCATGGCGATGGTCGACGAACACGCGCGCGTGCCGGTCATCCGCCACGGCCAAGGCATCTGCCACGTCTACGTGGACGCCGCCGCGGAGATCGGGATGGCGGCCGACATCGCGTTCAACGCGAAGGTGCATCGCCCCGGCGTGTGCAACGCGATGGAGACGCTGCTCGTCCACCGCGACCGCGTCGAGGCCGTCCTCGCGGCGCTCGGGCCCCGCCTCGCGGTGGCCGGCGTCGCGCTGCGCGCGGATCCGGCGAGCCGCGCCGCGCTCGAGGCGGCCGGCGTCTCGGCCGACGCCGCGACCGACGCCGACTGGGATACCGAGTTCCTGGACCTCGTGCTCGCGGTCCGCGCCGTCGACGACCTCGACGCGGCGCTCGAACACATCGCGGCGCACGGGACGAACCACACCGCCTCGATCGTCACCGCCGACGAAGGCGCCGCGGAGCGCTTCCTGGGCGAGGTCGACGCCTCGTGCGTCCTCTGGAACGCGTCGACCCGCTTCAACGACGGCGGCGAGCTGGGCCTGGGTGCAGAGATGGGCATCTCCACGTCACGGATGCACGCCTACGGGCCGATGTCGGTCACCGAGCTGACGACCGAGAAGCTCGTCGTCTACGGCCGGGGCGAGATCCGTTCTTGACCGAACGCGCGCGCGCGGCGGAATCCGGCTCCATGTCGACGCGTGGCCAGTGGGCGACCCTCGGGCTCGCCTTCGCGACCGCGTGCAGCTTCTCGCCCGCGACACCGTTCGACAGCACCTTCACCGACGACGCCGGGCACCCGATGACGATGCGGGAGGACGGCGGCTTCCGCGACGGCGGCGTGCGTAACCCGGACGACGGCGGCGAGACCGACGCGGGCGACCCCCGCGATGGCGGCGTCACGGACTTGGGCGTCGACCGCGACGGTGGCTTCCGCGACGGCGGCTTCCGCGACGGCGGCGAGCGCGACAGCGGGCCCCGCGACGGGGGACCGATCGACAGCGGCGTCCGCGACGGCGGGCCGGCGCCGCTCCCGCGCCTGTCGAACATCGCGTCCCCTCCGCCCGCGCCGATGGGCCGCTTCGACCTCGCGATGGGCGCGACGTGTACGGTCGACACCGGCACCCCCGCGCTCGGATCGGGCTGCCCCGCGATGGCGCTGAGCGTCGAGCCGGTCGCGGGCTGGTCGGCCGCGGTGATCTCCGTCGTGGGCGGCACGATCGCCGGGACGGTCACCGTGACCGGCACGCGCCCCTTGATCATCGTCTCCGACTCGGACTTCCGAATCCGCGACACCGCGACGATCGACCTCTCGGCGACGGGGATGACTTCCGGCCCCGGCGCTGGCCGCGACTGCAACGCGACGCACGGCCCCGACGGCCTGAGCACGGGGTGCGGCGGCGGCGGCGGTGGACACGGGACGGTCGGCGGCGAAGGCGGCGCTTCGACGCCCGCGCCCAACGACGAGACGCCGGGCGGCGCGACGCTCGGCCCCTCCACGTCGTCACGCCTCCAAGGCGGGTGTCGCGGCGGCGACGGCAACCCGTCGGGCGTCGGCGGCGGCGGCGGCGGCGCGCTCCAGATCAGCGCGCGCGGCACGCTCCTCGTCGAGGGCAACATCGGCGTCGCGGGCGGCGGCGGCGCGGGCGGCGTCTTCGCGACGGTCCCCGCGGGCGGCGCGGGCGGCGGCGCCGGCGGCACGGTCGTGTTCGAGGCCGACGTCGTCCAAGTGACGATGGACGCCACGATCAACGCGCAGGGCGGCGGCGGCGGCCAGGGCGCGACGCCTCCGAGCGCGGCCGGCAACGGCGAAGCCGGACAGGACGGCCGCGACTTCCTCGACACGGCGCCCCCCGGCGGCCTCGTCGTCACCGGCGGCGCGCCGGGCGGCAACGGCGGTCGGCAACCGATCGTCTCTCCGCCCACGGACGGCGACGACGCCTTCAGCGGCGGCGAAGCGGGCGGCGGCGGCGGCGGCGCGTACGGGCGCTTCGACGCCTACGGCGAGACGCGCTGCGCGATCTCCGTGACGCGTGTGCTCGCGAACCGCTCCGTGAGCGGCGGCGTCGGCTGCTTGTAGATCAAGCGCCGGCAGCGTCGAGTCGGCGGACGCGACGCAGGACGCCTTGCACCGTCTCCGCGAGGCCATCGAGATCGAACGGCTTCTCGATCACCGGGTTCTTCACGCGCGAGAGGAACTGCCTCGCCTTCGGCGTGAACGCGCCGGCGGTCATGAAGACGAGGCGGTCCGAGAAGCCGGCGTCGAGGCGGAGGAGCTCGTCGTGCAGATCCATGCCGGTGAGGTCGGGCATGAGGAGGTCGCAGACGATGACGTCGAACTCGAGCTCCTTGCACATCTCCACCGCGTCGCGGCCGCTCGTCATGATGTAGACGTCGTGCCCCTCGAGCGCGCGCCGGACGAGCGTGGCCACGACCGGCTCGTCGTCGACGACGAGGACGCGGCCGTAGATCACTTCGCTGCTCGCGTCGCGGGGGGCCTCGCGGACCGGGGCCTCGAGGTGACCGTCGAACGGCGGGAGCACCACGCGGAAGACCGTGCCCTGCGCTTCGTCGCACTCGGCGCTGATGTCGCCGCCGAGGCTCGTCACGACGGACTGGCAGATCGCGAGGCCGAGGCCCGTCCCCTCGCCCGACTTGGTCGTGTAGAACGGATCCCACATGCGCGTGGCGACGCTGTGGTCGAAGCCTACACCCGAGTCGTAGATCTCGACCTTCGCCCGGCCCTCCTCGTCCGTCCCGGTCACCACGCGAATCGTGTTCTTCGTGGCGCCGCCCTCCTCGATCGCCTGCGCGGCGTTCACGAGGAGGTTGAGGAACACCTGCCCGAGCCGCGTCTCGGAGCCGCGCACGATCGGCGTATCGGTGTACTCGCGGAGGAGCCGCGCGCGGTGGCGGATCTCGGACCACGCCATGCTGATCGCGCTGTCGAGGACCTTCCTCAGGTCGATGTTCGCGATCTCGCCGCGGTCCGGCCGCGAGAACGAACGCAGGTCGCCCACGATGTAGCGCACGCGCTCGGCGCCCGCGCGCGCGTCGGCGATCGCCTTCTCGAGATCGCGCATCTTGTGGCGGTCGTCCTCGCGAGGCTGGATCGACGCGAGCCCCTTCGCCGCCACGGCGAGGTTGCCGACCACGTAGGTGAGCGGATTGTTGATCTCGTGCGCGACGCCCGCCGCGAGCGTGCCCATCGACGCGACGCGGTCCGCGAGGAGGAAGCGCTCCTGCATCTTCCGACGCTGTGAGACGTCGCGCGCCACGATGAGGTTCGCGGGGCCGTCGCTCAACAACAGGCGACGCACCGGCGCGACCTCGACCACCACGTGCGCGCCATCCATTCGGATGAGCTTCATCTCGGTGGCGGGAGCGGTGCCGTGCTTCTCGATGTGGTCGATGCGATCGATGATGCGCGCTCGATCGTCGGGGTGGACCATCGCGAGGATGTCCCAGCCCACGACGTCCTCGTCCTCCGGGATCCCGAGCATGCGCTTGCACGCGGGGTTCGCGTAGCGGACGCGACCGTTGCGATGCATGACGACGGCGTCCGGCATCTGCTCGATCACGACGTTGAAGTTCTCTTCGCTGCTCTCGAGCGCGCGCTGCGTCCAACGCTGATCCGTCACGTCCCGCACCACCGCGATGACGTCGCCGGTCACGTCGTAGAACAGCCGCCCTTCGAAGTAGCGCTGCTGACCGTTCGGATCGGGGAGCGCGTAGTCGACCGTCATCGACGTCCCGGAGCTCACCACGTACTCGACCGCGCGTTGGATCTGTTCTCCAACCGGCGGCGGCAAGACGTCGCGCGCCGCCTTGCCGAGGAACTGCTCCGGCGGGATGAACGTGTCGGCGGCGCCGAAGAAGTCGCGGAACACACCGTCGCCGTCCATGCGGAAGTACAGGTCCGGCGTCGCGCTCGCCAACGTGCCGAAGCGCTCTTCGGGGGAGCTGAACGCTTCGCGCGTCCGGCGGCGACGCGTGATGTCGGTCGCGATCAACGACGCGGCGACGACGCGCCCCTCGCTGATCACCGGCCCCACGCTGAAGTCGAACCAGCGATCCTGCACGGCGACTTCGACGATCGTCTGCTCGCGCCGATCGAACGCGTGCGCGGTGGGTGCGGCGAGCGCGCGCCACGCGGCCTCGTCCATCACCTCCACCAAGGGGGAGCCGATCTCGGGCGCGTCGACGAACGGCCCGCCCCCCTTGTTGACGTACAGGAGGACGCCCTGGCGCGAGATGGTGGCGACGTGCTGCGGAAACTCCGGGAGCGGCGGGACCCGCTCGGTCCCTGGCGTCGACTGAGGCATCGCGATGAGCGCCCGTCGAAAACCGTCCAACGGGCCGGCGGGGCTGTCAAGCGAACGGCCGGATTGCGACCCATCGCGGCGCAGCCTAAGGAGACCGTATGACATGGCGCTCGGTCCCCGCTGAACTGGAGTCGCTCCGCACCCGCGTGCGGACCTTCGTCGACACCCACATCATCCCGAGCGAGGCGAAGATCCTCGAGGAGGACGGCGCGGGCGACCGAACCACGCTCAACCGGCTCCGCGCGCTCGCGCGCGAGGAGGGCCTGTACACCCCGCACCTCCCCGAGGCCTACGGGGGCCTCGGGATGGGCGTGATGGGTATGTGCGTCCTTTTTCGCGAGATGGGACGGTCGTTCGTCGGCGCGAAGGTCTTCAACTGCGACGCGCCCGATCAGGGCAACATGGACCTCCTCCTCGAGGCCGCGAGCGAGCCGCTCCGCGAGCGCTACCTGAGGCCGCTCGCCGACGGAGCGATCACCAGCGCGTTCTGCATGACGGAGCCCGCTCCGGGCGCGGGCGCAGACCCTTCGAACCTCCGCACCACCGCCAAGAAGGACGGCGACGCGTGGGTGATCGACGGGCACAAGTGGTACAGCACCGGCGGCGACCCGGCGGCGTTCCTGATCGTCATGGCGCGCACCAGCGACGACCCGAAGAACGGCGCGTCGATGTTCATCGTCGATCGCCACGCGGAGGGCGTGGAGCACGTCCGCAACATCTCCGTGATGGCGCCGGACTTCCTCGATCACCTGGAAGCGGAGTTCAAGTTCGAGGGCGTGCGCGTGAAGGAGGACGCAGTCATCGCGAACATCGGCGATGGGTTCCGCCTCGCACAGAAGCGCCTCGTCCCGGCGCGCCTCACGCACTGCATGCGGTGGCTCGGCCTCGCCGCGCGCACCCTCGAGCTGTCGCGTGAGTACCTCATCTCACGCAAGAGCTTCGGCAAGCGCCTCGCCGAGCACCAACTCATGCACAAGATGATCGCGGACAACACCACCGCGATCCACGCGGGCAACCTCATGACCTTCCACTGCGCGCAGATGATCGAGGACGGCCTCGGCCGCGAGGCGCGCGTGTACTCGTCGATGACGAAGAACCACGTCGCGCGCCTGCTGTGCAAAACGCTCGACGACGCGATCCAGATGCACGGCGGCCTCGGGTACAGCGACGACATGCCGTTCGCGCGCTGGTACCGCGCCGCGCGCGCTGCGCGGATCGCGGACGGCCCGGACGAGGTCCACGAGATGCTCATCGCGCGCGAGTTCTTCTACGACCGACTGGAGATGTTGGTGTGACGGTCCGGATCGAGAAGGCCGATGTCGTGTGGACGGTCGTCCTCGACCGCCCCGCGCGCAAGAACGCCGTCGACCGCGCGACCGCGGAAGCGCTCGCCGAAGCCTTCCGCGCGTTCGACGCGGACGAGGAGGCGCGCGTCGCCGTCCTCTACGGAGACGGCGGCACCTTCTGCGCCGGCGCCGATCTGCACGCCGTCGCCGAAGGCAACATGAACCGCGTCGCGCCCGACGGCGACGGCCCGATGGGCCCCACGCGCCTCGAGCTCGACAAGCCGGTCATCGCCGCGATCGAAGGCCACGCGGTCGCGGGTGGGTTGGAGCTCGCGCTGTGGTGCGACCTCCGCGTCGCCGCGCGAGGCGCGACGCTCGGAGTCTTCTGCCGCCGCTTCGGCGTGCCGCTGATCGACGGCGGCACGATCCGCCTCCCCCGCCTCATCGGGCACTCGCGCGCGATGGACCTCATCCTCACCGGCCGCGCGGTCTCGGCCGAGGAAGCGCTCGCGTTCGGCCTGGTGAATCGCGTCGTCGACGACGGCGCCGCGCGCGGCGCCGCCGAGTCCCTCGCGCGGGCGATCGCCGCCCACCCGCAAGTGTGCATGCGCGCCGACCGCCGGTCCGCGAGGACCAACGCGCACCTCGCGGACGCTGAAGCCCTCGAGCGCGAGCTCCTCGGCGGCGTCGAGGCGCTCCGCGTGGAGGGCGTGGCGGGCGCCGAGCGGTTCCGGTCCGGTGAGGGTCGTCACGGAGAATAGGTTGGATTCGGTGACGATTCCGGCGCGCGGTCGGTAGAATGCGCGAGCCGATGCGAATCCTGGTGAGCGCCCTCGTGATGCTGGCGCCCGCGCTCGCGTGGGCGCACGGCGCGGATCCGGCGGTCGCTTACATCACGTCGCCGAGCGGCGTGGGCAACGTGGCGGACGACGGCATCGAGCTGTTGTGGGTCGACGCCGATCGCTCGATCCCGACCGGCACCGCGACGGTCGACTTCTACTACACGAACCGGCAGCCCCCGACGTTCCAGGCGGGCGAGCGCCCCGACGACCTCGAGGGCGAGGTGATCGTGACCGGCATCTGGGAGAAGGAGATGCCGAACGAATACTTCTGGGACACGACGAACGTCCCCGCCGGCTCGTACCTGTTGTGGTCGCAGGTCGTGGAGCCGCCGGAGGAGAACATGGCGATCCAGATCATCGGCTTCTCGCCGGGGATCGTCACCGTCGCGCACCCCGGTGACCCGGTGCATCCGGCGATCTACATGACGTCGCCGTCGAGCCCGTTCAAGTTCTCGGACACTTCGTTCGATCTCACGTGGGAAGCGTTCGATCCGGACGGTACCGGGCGCGTCCGCCTCGAAGCGCAGATCGGCGCGGACGGGACACCGATCCTGATCGCCGACGACCTCCCCGTTACGCCCAACCGCTACGTCTGGGACACGTCCGGGCTCGAGGAGAACGACTGGATCCTCAAGGCGACGATCACCGACGCGCGCGGGCTGAGCTTCTATCACTACTCGCCGTACGTGCTGCTCGTGACCCACGACGTCCCCGACCTCGACGCGGGTGTCGTCGACAGCGGGACCGCGCCGCCCGCGCGCGACGGCGGCGTCGACGCCGGCCTCCGCATCAAGGGCCCCGCGACCGACTCGTGCGCCTGCACCGCGCGCCCCACGGAGGCCTCCCGCGCGCCGTGGTGGCTCGCCGTGCTCCTGTTGATCCGGCGCCGACGGTGATCGTCGCGGTCGACGTCGCCTACGACGAAGCCGCCGACACCGCGCGCGGCGCGGGCGTCGCGTTCGCGCGCTTCGAAGACGCCGAGCCCATCGGGACCGCGGTCGTGGAGGTCCACGGCGTCGCGCCGTACGTCCCGGGGTCGCTGTACCTACGCGAGCTCCCCGCCATCCGCGCGGCGCTCGCGCGCTTCGAAGGCGTGTCGATGGTCGTGGTCGATGGCCACGTGGAGCTCGGCGACGGACCGGGCCTCGGCGCGCACCTCCGCGCCGCGCTCTCGGAGGACGGCCACGAAGTCACCGTGATCGGCGTGGCGAAGAACGCATACCGCGGCGCGCCCGCGGTCGAAGTGCTCCGCGGCGAGAGTCGTCGCCCGCTCTACGTCACCGCGATCGGCATGCCGGTCGAAGAGGCCGCCGCGAACGTCGCGGCGATGCACGGCGCCCACCGCCTCCCGACGCTGCTCGCCCTCGCGGACCGCCTCTCACGCGAGGGTCAGTCCTCGAGCATCCCGTAGTAGCGAAGCATCCAGTACGCGATCAGGTACGGCGTCGGCGCGAGGAGGCTCGGCGAGTCCCGGCCGCCCGCGACCACGTACGGGCTGCCGTTCCATTTCATCGTGCGCAGCTCGTCGTACGGGAAGACACGCGAGAACTGTCGCTCGCCGTGGCGATCGTTGGGCCACCGGTCCGCGTCCTGCCGGTGCGCGTTGTCGACGCGCCAGGTCCGCCAGTCCTCGGGCATGTGTTTCAGCGTCTCGACCGCTCCCGCGAGATCGAGGTCGCCAGCGTGGACCGTGCCGATCACGGCGACCTGCCACGGGTTGTGCTCTTCGCGCTCGTGTTCGTAGAACGTGAGGAGGCTCTGCTCGTAGCGCGCGCGCCGCTCCGCGTTCGGCTCGTAGCGAATCAACGTGGTGAACGCGAGCATCGCGAGCTCGTGGTCCGAGTGGTTCGCGAACGCCGGCTTCGTGACGGTGAAGGTGTCCTCGTTGGTCTCGACGATCTTGCCGTAGTCCTCGACCGTGTAGAGGCGCTCGTACTCGTCGTAGTAGCGCTGATCGCCCGTGATGTGCCACGCGGCGAGGAGGTGGCCGAGGATCTCGGCGCCGTTGAGCCACCCGCCGCCGTGCCGTGACTCGATGCACTTCGCGGCGTAGTCGAGCCCGTAGGTATCGGTGCAGGCGTCCAAGCCGTTCGCCGCGACGCCGAGGTCCTTCCAGTCACCGTGCGTGGTCGGCTGACCGTCGAGATCGATCAGCAGGTAACCGCCGTCGATCAGGTAGTCGGTCGTGAGGCGAATGCGCTCGCGGATGGCCTCGCGCTCCGCCTCCGACTGCGCGCACAGGTCGTAGAAGATCGGGATACCGAAGTAGTGGCCGGCGTACTCGTCCGAGCTCGTGTCGTCCTTCCAGTAGTAGTCGCGGCCCTCGTACGTCTCGAGGTGCCAGTTGTCGCGCGGCGCCTTGTCGTCGAAGACCTCGCCCTCGTCATCGCGCACGAGCGAGCGCGTGATGAACCCGCGCTTCATCCCGGCGCGCTCGAATGCCTGCCCGGGGATGTCGATCTGCAGGAACATCACGTCCATCGCGCGGCGCGCCTTCTCGTAGAAGGCCTCGTCGCCGGTCGCCGCGTACGCGTAGCACCAGGTCCCGATCTGCATCTCGGTCCACAGGCCGTCGTTGTCGTGATCGCCGGTGGTCGCGGACGCGAGGTCGTACGGATCCGGCAGCCCCATGTTGTCGTCGACGAAGCCCTCCATGCGCCAGTGGCCCGCGATGCGTTCCTCTTCGCGCGCGGCGCGCTCCGCGAACGTCGTGGTGACGAAGTCGATCTTCGAGACGCCGCCGGCGGTGGCGATCCAGCGCGCGCCGTCGGGCCCGAGAGCGACGGCGGTGACGGCCTGGTCCGGGATCCAGCGCTTGGAGTGGTAGTGGTCCGTGGCCTCGGCGTCGAACGCGGTCGCGCCCACCGCGTGGCCCGTGAGGATCCGCCCGTCCCGCTCCACCACCGCCGTGAAGTCCGTGGCGGGGAACGTGTCCGGGCCGACTTCGAACGCGCCCGCGGAAGTCCCGTCGCCCGCGTACCGCTCGAGCCGATCGGCCGTCGCGACGAGGAGCGTCCCGCCGTCGCCGGGCGCGATCGCGACGACGCCCGCGGCGTCGAGCCAGGTCATCTCACCGGTCGACGGGTAGCGCGCGACACGATCGCCGATGCGCGCGAAGAGCGTGTCGCCCACGCGCGCGAGATCGGAGGCGTCGACGTCGGTGTCGACGACGACCTGCTCGGTGCCCATCCCGACGAAGCGTACGCGCGCGATGCGGCCC
Organism: bacterium; assembly: GCA_030426505.1. Classification (GTDB taxonomy): domain Bacteria; phylum Myxococcota; class Kuafuiibacteriia; order Kuafuiibacteriales; family Kuafuiibacteriaceae; genus JAUHYN01. The sequence goes on from JAUHYN010000079.1 coordinate 12,218, forward strand.
GGTTCCGCGATGTAAACGGCGTCCGCGTCGGCCGCGATCGCGCTGATCGTCGCGGTGGGGACGAGGCGGTCCGTGACCACGCCGCCCGACGCGAGGTGGAGGACGCGCGTGGCGGTGGCGAAGTAGACGTCGTCCCCGACGACAGCGCTGTCGACGACACGCCCCTCCGCGACGCGGTCGAACGCGTCGCCCGAGTCCGCGAGCGCGAAGACGCCGTCCGTGGTGCCGACGTAGACGTGACCGCCCGCCGCCGCGATCGCGGTGGCGTCGAGGGTCTCGAGGACGTCGGGAGTGAAGAACTGCGTCGGGCGATCGATCTCGAAGGGGACGTCCGTGTACGTGACGTCGTGGGCGCGCTGCTCGAAGTACGCGGTGTGGTCGAGTCCGCCGCCGTCGTCGTCGCCGCCCGAGCAGGCGAAGGTGAGTGCGAGGAGGGGCAGCGCGCGTCGCATCGGGTCGTGATGCGCCGGGACGCGCCCGGGATCAACCCGACATCACGCGGACCTCGACGCGCTCGCCGATCTCGATCGCCTCGATGCCGACGTCGAGGAACAGGCGGATCGTCTCGACGTTCGTGCGGCTGTGTTCCGAGAGCGGCCCGGTGACGAACACGCCGCCCTCTCCGAGCGCGAGCGGGAGGAGGAGCTGGTCTGCGAGGTGCTCGCCGACGGGGGCCCCGAGCTCGAGGTAGGCCTTCGCTTCGCGGCCCGCGCCGTTCGCGACCTTCTCCGCGCGCACGCCGCGCTCGCCGAAGCCGCTGAAGACCTCGGTGACGTGTTCGAACGGCGCCTCCACGAAGACCACGTTGCCGGGGCCGTCGGAGCCCTCGACGGTCTCGGTGCGCGTCTGCGCGCGCTCGAGTCCGAGCATCGTCTTCAGCACGTTCAGCTCGCGCTTCGCGATCTTCTCCGAGAGGTTCGCGACGAGCGCCCGCGCGAAGACCGGCCGGGCCTCTCCGCGCTCCGTCAGCTCGAAGCGCTTCAGCTTCGAGGGCCGGATCGACACGCGGATCCGCCCGCCGCCCGCCGGGTAGAAGCCGGGCTTGTCGAGCTCGAGCGTGACGTCGCCGCCCATCCGCGCGAGGAGCGGGAGGAACGCCTTCACCAGGAAGTCGAACGGCGGCGACGCCTTGTTGTGCGTGCCGCCCTCGAGGACGAGCTCGGACGGCCCGTCCGCGAGCAGCAGCGGGTAGAGCACGGTCTGGAGCACGAGCCCCACGCTCCCCGCGGTCCCGATCGAGAACGTGTACGCGCCCGGGCGAACGGCGCCGGGCGTGAAGACGATCTCGCGCGCGCCGAGTCGATCGCCGACCAGCTCCGCGCCGCAGATCTCGGCCGCCGCGCGCACCGCCGTGAGGTGCTGGCGCATCAGCCCCGGCTTCGAGCGCCGCGCTCGGATGTTGATGATCTGTACGGGGGTCCTCGTGAGGATCGCCAGCGCGAGCGACGACCTCAGGATCTGGCCACCGCCCTCCCCGCGCGATCCATCGATGATCTTCACGTCGAATCCCTCTCGACCGCCGCCCCGGACCGCGCCCCCGCTCCGCCGATCGAAGCGAGGTTGTCGCACGGCCCGGGGCGCCGCGTCACCTGACGGCGAGAGCCTCCCTCGCCAGGTGTTCTCTTCTTCAGCCCTTCACGCAGACGACCTGCCGCAGCGTGTGGACGATCTCGACGAGGTCGTCCTGCGCCGCCATCACCTGCTCGATCGGCTTGTAGGCCCCGGGCGTCTCGTCGAGGACCGCCTCGTCCTTGCGGCACTCCACGCCGTCGGTCGCACGCGCGTGGTCCTCGACCGTGAACGTGCGCTTCGCCGCCGTCCGCGACATCAGCCGCCCCGCGCCGTGACTGCACGAGCAGAACGCCTCCTCGTGCCCCTTGCCGCGGACGATGAACGACTTCGCGCCCATCGAGCCCGGAATGATCCCGAGGTCACCGAGCCGCGCCCGCACCGCGCCCTTGCGCGTCACCCACACGTTCTTGCCGTAGTGGTGCTCGCGCTCGACGTAGTTGTGGTGGCAGTTCACGGCCATTCGGTCGGTCGTGAACGCCGGCAGCTCGGGGCAGCGCTGCATCGCGTCGAGCGT
>JAUHYN010001197.1 GCA_030426505.1 bacterium
TGCGGATCGAAGGGATCTGGGACGAGCTCGACGCCGTCTGGCCGCGCTTCCCCACCGGCAAGATCCACGGCTGAAGGGGTCCGGGTCCAGTCCCCAGGGCGTGGGGGTGGTTTGTAATAGGGAGTTTCGAAGCATGGCGAAAGCAACTCGACGAACGCGGCTGGACACGCTCGAGGCGTGGTGCTCCGTCTTTCCCACGCTGACGCCCTGGCAAGATGTCTGGTTGCTTCGTCGCCACGGAGCGCTCGTCTCCGGGATTTGCCTCGACGAGACCTCGGACAAGCGGTTCTACAACCCGGCGTTCTTCATACACAATCTCGTGGCGCCATTTCCCGGCATGTCGCTTTCCTGGAGGGCGTATTACCTCCAGCGCGGCGTACCCACCGAGGTTCGGTACACCGCAGATGTCGAGCCGATCGCATCGAAGCTCCGCAGTCAGGTGGACGCCCTGGCGAACGGGTTGTCGTTCGTGGGTTACGTCGACCACATCAAGGCGGCGGTGAGCGGCCAGTTCGGTCCCCTCGGGGCACGGATCCGCATCGCGCTGAAGGAGATTATCTTGCTCGGCGCGCACCTGGGGGATCGTGCGTACTATCGAGCGGAGGTCGGTGTTTGCGCCGCGCGGATGGGGACGGAGACGATGCTCAGTCCCGCCGAGATCGAGGCATGGCGTGACGAGACCCTTCAGCTCCTTGATCGCGATCTGGACGCAGCGGTCGCGGAGGAGGCAAAAAAGCTGAAGCTCCCGAGACTCGAGATCGAGCCGCTGCCCTACGTGCGGATCGAAGGGATCTGGGACGAGCTCGACGCCGTCTGGCCGCGCTTCCCCACCGGCAAGATCCACGGCTGAAGCGGTTCAGGTCCCGCGACGGTGGTCATGACCGCGCTTCGATGAGGTCCCCGGCACCGCACAATCCGAGCGCGGGCGTCGACACCGGCTGGCCGCGCGCCGACCCGTCGTGTTAACGCCGGCCCGCCTTGCGTCGCCTGGTCTCTGCAACGTCGGCACTCGTCGGGCTCGCGCTGCTCGCATCGGGCTGCGTCGCGCACTACGAGGACGCGCTCGGGTACCGCGCGCGTCAGGCGGCGCTGCGGCGCGACGTCCCGGCGTTCCGTGAGCTGATGGCGGAGGCGGCCGACACGCTCCCGTCGCACCCGTACGACAACCCGAAGAAGACGGTGCTCACGCACTTCCTCGACCTCGGCGGCGAGGCGGCCTTCTTCGACGTGATCGACGAGTGGCGCGAACGCGAGTGGGTGTCGGAGTACATGATCTGCGCGATCCACCGCGCGCGGTACCGCGGCACGCGCGATTCGGATCCCGAAGAGGCCGCGCGCGCCGCCGACGTGTGCATCGATCAGGCGCGCTCCGCTGCGTACGCCGGGGATCGATCCTGGGAGCTCGAGGTGTGCCTCGAGGAGGCGCCGTTCCTCGTCGAGACGAGCACGCAGTCGCTCGCGCGTTACATGCGCATCGCGGCGGACGCGACCGAGCCGCGCACCTTCCGCAAGGGCCTCGTCTCGGGCATGACCCACCTCTACGTGATGGACGCGTACACGCGACGCGCGAACGATCCGTCGCTCGACGCCGCACGCGCGCTCGCGCTCACCGAGCGCGCGGTCCAGGAGGTCGGCGCGCGGCTGCGCTCGATCCTCGACGTCATGCGCGTCGCGATGGACACCACGCTGCTCGCGGCGGGGTCGGCGTTCGGCGCCTCCGAGTTGGAGCGCGTGAGCCTGTCGCTTGGAGAGAGCTTCATCGGCACCTTCGCGGACAGCGACATCGCCGAGCAGCAGGATCTCGCGTGGGCGTGGGTGCGCTCGATGAAGGTGCGCGAGCGGGATCGTCGGTTGTCGCGCCTGTCGCTGTGGGATCGGCGCCGCGAGCCGAAGGACGACGCCTACTGGTACCTCTGCAGCGAGCAAGCCGTGGATCCGGTCTTCTCGGTCGCCGAGGTCCGGGCGGTGTCGGTGCGGGCGCGAGAGCGCGTCGAGGATCCGGCCCGCTTCGCGCCGCTGTGTGAGGGCTATCCGAGCCTCGCCGGCCCCTATCCGTTGGAGGCCGTGGCGAAGGGGACGCTGACCGCGTCGGTGGCGCGGACTTCGAGCGTCGCGCGGGTGCGCGTGTCGATCGCGGCGAGGAAGACACTCCCGTGAAAATCCGCTAGACCGACGGTCGCATGACCACCACCGAGTCGGATCTGAAGCAGCACGTCGAGACGGTCGAACAGGGCGGCGCGCCGAAGTACCACGAGAAGAACACCGAGGTCGGGAAGCTCTTCTGCCGTGAGCGAATCCGGCGCCTCCTCGATCCGGATCAGCCGGACTGGGTGGAGGACGGGCTGCTCGTGAACGTCCTCGCGGGGAGCCTCCCCGCGGACGGCGTGGTCACGGGGATCGGCCGCGTCCACGGGCGGCCGGTCGCGATCATGGCGAACGACTCGACCGTGAAGGCCGGGTCCTGGGGCAAGCGCACGGTCGAGAAGATCGTGCGGATCCAGGAGCAGGCCCTGCGCTACAAGATGCCGCTGATCTACCTCGTCGACTCGGCGGGCGCGCGCATCACCGATCAGATCGAGATGTTCCCGGGGCGCCGCCACGCGGGGCGCATCTTCCACAACCAGTGCAAGCTCAGCGGCTACGTGCCGCAGCTCTGCCTGCTGTTCGGGCCGTCGGCCGCGGGCGGCGCGTACATCCCGGCGTTCTGCGACCAGGTGTTCATGGTGAAGGGCAACGCGTCGATGTACCTCGGCTCGCCGCGCATGGCGAAGATGGTCATCAACGAGGAC
>JAUHYN010000080.1 GCA_030426505.1 bacterium
CTCCTCCGCGACCCGGAAGCCCGGCACCTCGCGCACCGCCGCGAACACCTGCGCCGCCCGCCGGAACACCTCCGCGCGCTGATCCATCGCCACCGTCACCGGCCGCAACCGATGAGGCTCATGCGGCGACAACAGCGCGTCGATGTTTGTCTCCGACTCGCGCAGCGACGACCACCAGTCCCCCGACTCCCGCGCCAACAACGCGATCCGTAACCGCGCGCCGACGCGACGCTCCGCCGCCTCCTTAAGGAGCCACGTCAGCTGTTCGAGTCGCGTCTCCGCGTAGTCGATCACCACGAACGCCTCGTCGAGCGACTTCAGCACCGCGCGGACGTCGTCCTTCGACGCGTCCCGATCCAAGAAGCCCGCCGCCACGCGGCGCCCGCGGAGCCGCTCGGTCCACTCGATGAAGAGGCGTGTCTTCCCCGCGCCGCCGGGGCCCGTGAACAGGCGGACGCTCGTCGCCTCGTCCGAAGCGATCCACGCCTCCAAGAGCTCGAGCTCCGTCTCGCGGATCGAGTCGTAGAAGGGCACCACGCGGTGGCGTGCGTTCAACAGCGTCGCCGGGTTCTTGTGCTTCGAAGGCAGCGCCGTCCCCGGGCGCAAGATGCCTTGCACACGCCCGCCGCGCTTCGTGAGCTCGTCCGCGATCGCGCGAGCCGTACCCTCGGGCCCGTCACGATCCAGTCGCCCGCGGAGCCCGTCGCCGAACGTCAGCCGAGCGTCCGCCGGCCACTCCACCTCGCCGATCCCGATCGCGATGATCGGCAAACCCGACTCCGCCGCGAACTGCAGCTCACGCCGCACCCACTCCGAGTCCACCTGCGCCGGGCTCACGCACAACACCAGCGCCCGCGAGCGCTGCAGCCCCTCCGCGATCTCCGAAGAGATCGAAGCCGCCAGCCCGATCTCTTTCTTGTCGAGCCACGTCGTCAGCCCGAGCGCCTCCAACGCACGCGCGAGCTCCTCGACCGCCGGCTTGTCCGCCGACGCGTGACTCAAAAACAGCGGGCTCCCCACGCGAGCCCCGAGTGTCTCACGAATTCGGGCCGAACCTACGGGGTCACCGCGATCGCCGTCGGGATATTCTCGCTCGCGTCCGCGAAATCGAAGTCACCCAAACTCACCACCGTCCCCGGCCCCTGGATCGCCAGGCGCGCGATGTTCGGGAAGCCCGACGCGTCGACCGAGGCCACGAACACTCGGCCGGTCAGCGCGCCGCGCTCGATGACGGCCATCTGGCCCGCGAGGCCGATCCCCGCGATGCGATCGACCTCGACCCAGCCGGAGCCCTGGTCCGCCAGCACCGCCACGCGGCCGGGTTGGAACAGCGCGACCAGAACCGTCGAGTCGTCGACCGAGAACAGCACGTCCGCCGGATCCACCAACCCGGGCACGCGGCCGACCTCGACGAGTGAGTCGGCCACGTCGATGATCGCGACCTGCGAGGTCTCGTTCGAGAAGCCCGAGTTGTTCGGGACGATCACCGTGCGGCCGTCGTGGGAGGTCGCGATGCGGTCGGCGGAGACCGCGTCCATGTAGACGTCGGCGGTGTCGAGCGAGGTGAAGCCGGCGCCGCTCGTGGCGAGCAGGCGCACGTCGTCATCGTCGATCGGATCGAACACCGCCTGGCCGCCCAGGATGACCCAGCGGTCGCCGCCGACGTGGACCAACGACTGCGGGAGGCGCAGCGGGAAGAACGCCGCTTCGTCGATCGTGAGCGTGCCGTCGCACGCGATTCGGATCGTCGAGATGCCCGCCGTGGGGGAGCTGTCGAAGCCGACCGCGTAGGCCGTCTCGGCGCCGGGCGCGAGGCGGAGGTCGCCGAAGAACGCGGGCGGGAGCGCGACCGTGTCGACGACGGTGAGCGTCGTCCCGTCGATCGCGAGCGAGGCGACTTCACCGTCTTCGCCCAACACCAACGCCAGCTCGCCGTGCGGGAGGATCTCGATCCGCGCGGGTCGGAAGCCGACGTCCACGCGCATCCCGTCGTCGAGCAGCGCCCCGTCGGACGCGACCGTCATCGAGCGCACCGACGTGCCCGGCGTGTTCGGGTCGGCCGTGAATCCGTGCCCGACCAACAACACGCGCGCGCGATCCGGATCGCCCAGCGCGTCGAACCCGCACGACACCGCGCCGCCGTCGCGCGCGCCGCCGTCGATCGAGCCTGCGTCGACTGCGCCGCCGTCCCGCGCGTCGAATCCGGCGTCGCGGGGTGTGCCGCTCCCGCCGTCGCGCGGTCCCGCGTCCGGTGAGAACCGGAGCGTCAGCGGGTCGTTCCCGTTGCACCCCGCGAGGACGATCAACCCGACCCAGACGTGACGTCGAAACACCGCGGGACCATCCCCGATCCGCATCGAGCTGTGGACCGCCGGTCGACGGATGGTCGCACGTCGTCGCGCGGCGTTCGCGGCCCGCTGAACCGTCGATCGAACCCACACGGGTCGCGCGTAGGACACCCGCGCCTCACTGAATGCGAACGAACGCTCGTACCTCACGAGATTCGCGACGCATTCGTCGCGCGAACGCGATCGCGTTCAGGTGCGCGAATGAACCGGGAGGCCATACAGCGTAAGTGACTGTATCGACTCGGCTTACGCGTCCGATCGAGCGCAACACGACGGACGGTCCACCCGAAACACTCCGACGTGAATCGCCTGGAGCACGTCGTGAAGTCGAACCTCGAGCGCGGGGACACCGAACGCTTCGCGCTCCCCGTCCACGCGTTCCCCGCGATTCGCCGCGCGCTGAACGAAGCCGCGGCGAAGCCCGACGCGAAGCGCGAGCTGCACCGTTACCTCGCGCTCGCCGCCGCCTTCGACGGCCGACTCGAGTCGCCCGGCGTCGCCGAACGCCTCCGCGCGCTCCTCGCCGCCGAACCGCTCGCGCTCCGCGTCGTGCAGCTGCAACTCATCGAGCGCGAGAGCATCGACGAGACGCGACGCTTCAAGCTCCGCGAAGGTCGCGACCTCGACCTCGACGCTCCCACTCACGATCGTGCCCACCCCGCCCGAGGAACTGTCCCGCTGCGCGAACTCTTCGATCTCGCCGGGCCCAGCGGCGCGCCCCACACGAGGCGCGCGAGGTAGACCATCATGGCCGATACCGCAGTCGACACCAGGAACGACACCAACCGCGTAGGGCGCATCGACGTCGCCAACGACGATCGACGCCCCGACGGCTCCGATCTCACCGACGTCACCCGCGCCGCCGACGAAGTCGGCGACAAGGACGTCAACGCCCAAGCCATTCAGGCGAACGGCGTCAACCCATCGCCTGACACCTTCAAGGTCGTCGACACGAACGGCGCGCGCGCGAAGGACAACCCCGCCGCCTTCCTCGCCGACACTACGCTGAGTCAGACGCAGATGGCCGAGCGGCTCCGCGGGATGTCGACGCCGGATCTCACGCGCACCGTGAAGGGCGTGGACGACAAGAGCCTCGACTTCGGCAAGAAGGTCACGCCGGATGGGTGGAAGGCGCTGCACGGTGAGATCGATCGTCGCTTCACCGAGGCCGCCAAGAGCGGTGACTACAATAACCCCGATCTCGCCGAACTCTCGCGGGAGACGCAGCGCCAGTATCAGTTCGGAGATCAGACCGCGCCGTGGTCCGAGAAGTCTTGGCGCGGCCAAGCGCACGCGGTGACCGGGACCGATCGACGCACGGACGAGAAGGCCGCGGAGACCTACGAGACGCTCGGCGAAGCGAACCGCCTCGCGCAGCACCGCGTAGCGGGCACGACGCCGCCGTCGGAGATGACGAACGCGCAGCTACTGAATCGCGTGGAGCGGATCCCCGGGAACAAGGTCGCGGGCGAGATCCTCGCCGCCACCGGGATCCCCGGGATGCTCGCGCAGGCCGCCGGCGACGCCAAGGCGACCGAGCAACTGAAGGAGCTCGAGACGCGCATGGCCGACGGCCGCATCCCGCGCTTCGAACCCAACACCGGCACCGACAGCAACGTGGGTACGGCGCTCGGCGTGGTGAGTACGATCGCGCAGTTCGGAAACCCGAAAAACTGGGCGAAGAAGGGCATGGACGCGGTCCGCGGCCTCTTCCGCAAGAAGGGGACGCGCCCGGACCTCGGCGACGTGAATCGACTCACCGGCGAGGCCCGCGAGCTCGCCGCCGAGACGAGCCTCCGCAAGAGCGGCTTCGACGTTCGCCGGTGGAACCAAGAGTTCGGGAACACTGAGATCGATCTCATGATGTCGACGCCCCGCGGCCGCTACGGCGTCCTGGTCGGCGGCGAAGCCAAGGCCATGCGCAACGGCCGCATCGACGACGACGCGGTCCGCGACTCCGTCGACAAGTACCGCCGGGCCCAAGAGCTCCTCACCGATCCCGACGGCCCTTTCCGCGGCGACGGCGCCGGCGCGATGATGGCGTTCCCGAAGGGCACCGACAAACGCGTCATCGAGCGCTTCATCCAGGAGATCGGCGCCGACCGAATCCTGTTGTTCTAACCGAGGCGAGTCTCCGGGCGGATCCCGAGTGTGCTGTGAAGTCGCGAGCCTTCCGAGTCAGCGCGCGCTCCCGTCGAACGTGAGCACTTCGCCGCGGAGCGCTTCGTCCCTCGCGATCGACGCGGCGAACTCACCGAGGCGCACCGCCTCCACCACGCCCGGCCTCGCCGTTCGTTCCACGCGCGCCGAGATGAGGAGCTCGTTGACGCGAACGTCGTCATCGGCGTGCTCGCTGCGCAGCACCTTCGACAGGCTCAGCACGCCCCCCACCGCCGCGAAGAGGAGGCTCGTGCCGGGCACGTAGTGGTGCGCGCCCATCCCGGTGACGACCGTATAAGATCCTCCGCCGGCCGACGCGAGCATCGGGATGAACAGCATCGCCGCGTGGACGTGACCATCCAGCATCATGCGGCGGACGCGAAGCCATTCGTCCGGGGTCTGTCGCACCAGAGGCCCCTCCTGCCACCACGGACCGAGCGAAACGAAGGCGTGATGAATCGGCCCGCGCTCCGCGACCGCGTCCGCCAGCGACGCTGCGCCGTTCGGATCGCTGATGTCGCCGATGACCGGTTCGATCGCTCCGTCGAAGTGCGCGCGGAGCGCCTCGGCGCTCGCGGGCGAGCGCGTCGGCGCGATGACTTGCGCCCCCGCCGCGAGGAACGCCTGCGCTGCGCCGTAGCCCACGTTGCCCGAGGCGCCGAAGACGAGCACGCGTCGTCCGTCGAGTCCGTCACCCATGGTGACCGCCGGTGAGCGCGAAGAAGCCTTTGTCCACGTGCAGCTTGCGCGACTTGAAGCGCCACCCGTCCGCGGTCTTCACGACCACGCTGCGATCGTAGCGACCCGTCGCGATGATCTGCGGCACCTGGTCGACCTCGAGTACGATGAGGTCGTGGGTGACGTGCGCCTCCGTGGCGCTCACCGGTTCGATCAGGAGATTCGTCGCCTGGTGGCGCTTGCCGTTGGCCATGCCGCCCGGGCCGACGTGCTCCTTCTCGAAGTCGTACAGCTCCTGCCAGGTCTTCATGGAGCCGAACGGCCCGCTCTCGTAGCCGCCGAAGTCTTCGGCCGCGACCCAGCACGCCATGAAGCCGTCGGGATCCTTGTCGTCCGTCGCGAGGCAGTACCGCGCGACCAAGGCTTGGATGTGGAGGTAGTCCTGTGAATCCAACATGTTCAGCAACGTAGATTCGCAAGTCTAGGCTGACTATCTCGTTGTGGCTGACACATTGTCAGGCGATCCTGACGAATATGGACCGGATCGATCCCAATCAGCTCGTCGTCTTCCATCGCGTGGTGCGCGCGGGGAGCTTCGCGGAAGCGGGCCGTCAGCTCGGCATCACGCGACAGTCCGTCAGTGAGCAGGTCGCTCGCCTCGAACGGACCCTGGGTGTGCGGCTCCTCGAACGCACCACGCGGAGCCTCCGCGCAACGGACATGGGGGTGCGTATCGCGGAGCGGAGCCAGGCGATCGATGCGTTGGTCACCGACGTGGCGGCCGAGGTCGAGGGGTCGCGCGAGTCGCCCACCGGCACGCTCCGCGTCTCGGTCCCGGGCATGTACGGTCGCCTCTTCCTACCGGCCATCGCGGCGGAGCTCTTGGCGCGACACCCGGCGCTGCGACTCGAAGTCGACATCGGCGATCGCGTCGTCCACCTGATCGACGAGAACTTCGACGCCGCGGTCCGGATCGGACGGCCCGTCGAGAGTTCGCTTGTCGGACGTCGGCTCGGCGAAGAGCGGCAGGTGTTCGTCGCGAGTCACGCGCTCCTCGCCGAGCGTGGCTGCCCGGAGCCCGAGGAGCTGGAGGCGTGGCCGACGATCGGCATCCGCGCCGAGGAGCGATGGCAGCCAGGCCGCCGCGAAGTCGTCGTTCGACCGCGCCTCGTGCTCGGAGATCTCGAGGCCGTCCGCGACGCCGCGTTACTCGGGCTGGGGATCGCACGTCTCCCCAGGTTCAGTGTGCGGGACGCCATCGAGGACGATCGCCTCGCGCTCGTCTTCCCGGACGCCGAGCCGAACAGCCGGGACATCTGGGTCGTCTACCCGAGCCGACGGTTCCTCCCCCCGAAGGTGCGGTGCTTCGTGGACGCCGTCGCGCGCCACGCCGAGCAAGTCTTCGGGCGGTAGGGCGCATCCGTCCGGGAACACACCCGCCCGCGCCCGGTGTTACCTCACCGTCATGGCGCCCCCGCCCACCGCAGCCCGCGCGCTCGGTACGCGTCGTGCGTCTCCGAGGCGCGTGCGCGGCGTGCAACTCACCTTCGACTTCGATCGTCACGCCGCGCTCCACGAGCGCCTCGAGGGCGCGCTCGAGGACGCGTCGCTGCAGCTCGATCGGATGCGCGGATCGCGTGAACGGCAGCGCTTGGTCGGACGCCAGATCGTCGAAGGCCTCCGGCGCACCGTGCCGCCGCACTCCGCGTGGGAGGCGGAGCGGCTGCTCCCGCGCCTCGGCCCCGGTCACGAGGCCGCCGAGCTCCGCTTCGAGCTCGCGCTGTTCCCGCGCTGGCTCGACGAGCTCGACGCACACCTCGACGCCGGGGAGCTCGCCCCCTTCCGGCGTCGCGCGCGGTTCCTCCTCGCGCTCCTCCGTGATCACCTCCGCGGAGAAGAAGAGGCCGCCTGACAGCGCCCTCGACATCCTCACCACCGCCGTACACCCTCGCTCCCGTGTCCGCCTTCCGCGCGCGCCTCGCCGATCCCGCTCCCGTGATTCTCGACGGCGCGATGGGCTCCGCGATCGAAGCGGCCGGCGTCGATGTCCACAACCCGCTCTGGGGCAGCGCCGCGCTCCTCACCGCGGAAGGCCGCGCGATCAACGATCTCCTCCACGCCGACTACCACGCCGCCGGCGCCGAGCTCCTGATCGCCAACACGCATAACCTCTCGCACCAACACTGCGCCGAGTACCTCGCCGCGCAGCCCGGCGAAGACACGCCCGAAGCGCTCCTGGGCCGAGGCCAAGCGCGGAGTGGTTGGTCCGAAGACTGCGCCAAGAGCTCCGGCGTCGCCGGAGGTCGTTATGGCCTCGATCGCCTCGTCGCCGCCGCGATCGAGAGCGCTCGTGAGACCGGAGCGCTCGTCGCCGGTTGCCTCGCGTCACCGGATCGCCCGTACACGCGACGCGCCTCGCTCACCGCCGCCGAGGTCACCGCGCGGCTCCGCGGCGCCTTCGAAGCGCTCGTCCGCGCCGCGCCCGACGCGATCTTCTTCGAGATGCTCACGACCGCTGCCGATCTCGAGGGCGTCGCCGCGCTGATCGACGATCGCGTCCCCGTCGGCGTGGGCCTCGTCTGCGCGGACGGCGCGCTCCGATCCGGCGTGCCGATCGAAGACGCCGTGAGCGCCTTCGCGGATCACCGCGTCACGTTCTTCGTTCAATGCACGCCGTACGACGAAGTCGATGCCGCGCTCGAACGCCTCCTCGCCGCGACCGACGCGCCCGTGGGCGTGTACGCGAACGACGGGCGTCGCTTCGTCGACGGTGCGTGGGAAGGCGAGGGTGCGGGGCCCGAGGCGTACGCGGCGGCCGCCGCGCGGTGGGTCGAGATGGGAGCGCGGATCGTCGGCGGGTGCTGCGGCACGACGCCGCAGCACATCGCCGCGCTCCGCGAGCGAATCACCCGCCGTTGATGCGGAGCGTGCCGGGCTGACCGTAGAGGTTCGACGAGCGCGAAGGGCCCGCGTCGACCGTCGCGGTGATCCCGCTCGACGCCCAGTCCGTCACGTTCGGCGCTTCGACCGAGATGCGACCGCCGCCGCCGCCCGCGTAGTAGCCGTAGCCGCCGTTCGCGCGGAGGCGACCCCCGGACGAAGTGAGTGCGCCGGCCGTGATCCAGATGCTGCCGCCCGCACCGCCCGCGTCGTACTGCGCGCCGCGGCCGCCATCCATGTGGATGACCCCGTCGAACGCGAAGCCCTGCGCGACGATCACGCGCACCGCGCTGCCGCCGTTGCCCCCAGTGTACGAAGAGCTGCTGTTCGACGCGCTCGTGCCGCCCGCGCCGAACGTGACCGGCTGCGTCGCGCTGCCGAACGTCGCGGTGATGTTCGCGCCGTTCGGGCCGCCGAGGCCGCCGTGCGAGCCGCCCGTGCCGGACGAAGCGTTTGCCGTGACGTTGCCGTTCGTACGCGCTTGGTAGCCGTTCCCGTCGCGCCGCGAGCCGAGGTAGCCGCGGGACGAGCCGTCGATCTGCACGCTGGTCGCCATCGACATCGAGTCCGCGAGGACGGTGACGCCGTAGACCGCCGCGAGGCTGGGCGCCCACGGCTGGATCCGCACGGAGCCGAGGAGGTCGATCGAAGCGCCTTCGAGGAGACGCACGAGCAAGTACGCGCTGTTCGCCGCGTCGAAGTCGTTGGCCGAGAAACGAATCCCCGCGAACCGCGACGAGCCGCGCAAGGTAGCCTGCGCCGCGTCCACGTGGCTCACGACGAGGTCGGCCGACTCTTCGTGCGTGAAGGTGTTGAGGACGTCGAGGTAGCCCGCCTCGACCTCCGCGTCGCCGCGGAAGGTCACGTCCGTCCAGGTCGTGTGGTAGTCGCTGACGTACCAGCGTCGGCCCGCGGCGGTCGCGCCGGTCATGTCGCCCTGCACGGTGATCGACGTGGAGTTGTTCGCGACGATCGTGAACGTGTTCGACGGGTTCTCGGCGTCGGGCACGAGCGTGTAGCCGACGAGCGCGTTGGGCTCGAGGCGACGCGAAGAGCCGAGCACCGTCGCGCTGAGGCTGGTCACGTCGCCGAACGCGCCGACCGGCGTACGACCGAAGCCTGCGTTGAAGTTGGCGCTCGCGGTCACGATGAGGTTCGGATTCACGAGGACGCGCGGCCAGGCCACGATCGTCCCGCTGCCGCCGTACAGGTTCGACGAACGCGAGCCTCCGCCGCCCACGCTGATCGTGGAGTCGTCCGGGACGAAGCCGGCGAGCGCATCGTAGTGGACCGCGATGCGCCCGCCGCCGCCGCCGCCGTAGTAGCCGTAGCCGCCGTTCGCGGAGAGCAGGTTGCTGCCGCCGGTGCGCGCGATGGTGCCGGCCTCGACGAGGATCGAGCCGCCCGCGCCGCCCGCGTCGTACTGCGCTCCGCGCCCGCCGTCGGCGCGGATCGCGCCGTCGAGCGTGTAGATCCCGTTGACCACGATGTGGATCGCGCCGCCGCCGTCACCGCCCTGGTACGTCGAGCTCGAGTTGGACGCGGACGTCCCGCCCGCGCCGGCGTAGAGCGGCCAGATCGCGTCGCCGTAGGTGCCCGTGACGGTGCCGCCCGCGCCGCCGTAGCCGCCGTGCGAACCGCCGGTGCCCGAGCTCGCGTTCGCGGAGGTCAGGCCCAGGGTGTGCGCTTGGTAGGTCGTGTTGCCGCCGTGGCGCGAGCCGAGGTAGCCGCGCGCGCTCACGTCGATCCGCGCGCTCGTCGTGTGGTCGAACGTGTTGGCGGAGATGGTGAGCGGGTAGACCGCGGCCGTGGTGGGCGTCCAGTTCTGAACGCGCGCGGAGCCGGTCAACGTCAGGGTCGTCGCAGTGATGTCCTGCACGGTGCTGAGGTTGCTGCCGCCGATCACGACCGCGTCGCCGCCGAGCGTGCGCGCGTAGAAGTTCGTGCCGCCCGAGAAGTCGACGTTGGTCGAGAAGACGTCGTGCGCATCGAGCGTCGCGGAGTCGCGGAGCACGAGGTTCTGGCTGATCGAGAGCTGCCCGACGCTGAGGTTCGCGGACCGCTCGATGATCACCTCTTCGAACTGCGTCTGGTCGTCGAGCACCGAGAACGAGCGCCCGACCGCCGTCGCGGCGTCGAGGCCAGTCTCTACGACCGTGATCGTGTTCGTGGTGTTGCTCGCGACGGTGAAGGTCGCGCCCTGCGTGATGTCGGGCGCGAGCGTCGCGCCGACGAGGGTGTTGGGGATCATGCGCGTCGAAGTCGTGAGCGTCTGACCGCTGACCGCCGTCACCGCGCCGTAGACGCCGAGGCGTGTGTCCGAAGTGGCCGCGTTGTAATCCGACGAGATCAGCAGGCGCCCGAACGGCTCCGAGGTGTGGCGGTAGAGGATCGTGCCCGGGCCGCCGTAGAGGTTCGAGGAGCGCGAAGCACCCGGGATCGTCTGCACGGTGGTGCGGTCGACGACCCAACCCGAGAGCTGCCCGTAGTGGACCGCGATCCGGCCGCCGCCGCCGCCGCCGTAGTAGCCGTAGCCGCCGTTGGCGCGCAGCGCGACGCCCGAGGTCGTGCGATCGATCCGCGCGGCGTCGATCCAGATGGAGCCGCCCGCGCCGCCCGCATCGTACTGGGCACCGCGGCCACCGTCGGCGTGGACGGTACCTTCGAGCGTGAAGGCGTTCGCGACGCTGATGCGAATGACGCCGCCGCCGTTGCCGCCCTGATACGAAGAGCTCGAGTTCGACGCGCTCGTCCCGCCGGCGCCGGCCGTGTCCGGGAAGTACGGGTTGCCGTAGATCGGCGTGACGGTCCCGCCGGCGCCGCCGAAGCCGCCGTGCGAACCGCCGGTGCCGGAGCTCGCGTTCACCGAGGCGTGGCCGAGCGTCTGCGCCTGGTAGGTCGTGTTGCCGCCGTGGCGCGAGCCGAGGTAGCCGCGGGCGTCCGACTCGATGCGCGCGCTCGAGCCAACGACGAGGTCGGTCGCGACGATCGTGATCGGGTAGACGCGGGTCGTGGAGGGCGTCCACGCCTGGATGCGCGCCGAGCCGCTGAGGCTCATCGCGCCCGCGTTGACGTTCCACACGTTGTTCTGCGTGCTGCCGCTCTGGTCGTAGATGCGCGCCGTGTTGTCGTACGCCGTCATCGCCGCCGCGTCCGAGAGGAGGATGCGGTCCGCGGTCACGTCGTAGACGTCGAGTCGCGAGGTGTTCGCCAGCGAGAGGTCGCTCGCGATGTTGAACGCTCCGGCGTCGACGCGGACGTCGGCCTCGAGCGTGACGTTCGCGAACTGCGTCTCGAAGTCGGTCACGTAGAAGGTGCGGCCGACCGCCGTCATGGTCGTGAGGTTGCCGCCGGACACCGTGATCTGCGTGGCGGTGTTGCCGGTGATGGTGACCGTGGCGGCCTGCTCGGCGTCGGGCCGGAGCGTGTGCCCGACGAGGGCGCCCGGCTCGAGCGTGCGCGCGGTGGTGAGGGTCGTCGCGTTGACGGCGGTGACCGCCCCGAACGCGCCGATGCGCAGGTCCGAGTAGCCGGCGTTGCGGTTGGAGGGCGCGGTGAGGAGGAGGTTCGCTTGGCCCGGGAGGTCGGCGTCGCCGTACACGATCGTGCCGGAGCCGCCGTAGAGGTTCGACGAGCGCGACGTCCCGCCGTAGGCCTGGACGCTCCCGCTGCTCACGTTCCACCCGCTCCGCGTGCCGTAGATCGCGATGCGCCCGCCGCCGCCGCCGCCGTAGTAGCCGTAGCCGCCGTTCGCGACGACCGCGAGTCCGTTGTTCGTGGAGGTGATGTTCGCCGCGCTGAGCCAGATGGAGCCGCCGGCGCCGCCCGCGTCGTACTGCGCGCCGCGCCCGCCGTTCGCGGAGATCTGTCCGTTGATCGCGAGCGTGCCCGCGACGTCGAGGCGGATTGCGCCGCCGCCGTTGCCGCCGCGATACGAAGAGCTCGAACTCGACGCGCTCGTCCCACCCGCGCCCGGGTAGATCGGGTGGTAGAGGTCGTCGTAGGACGCGGTGACGGTGCCGCCGGCGCCGCCGAAGCCGCCGTGCGAGCCGCCGGTGCCGGAGCTCGCGTTCGCGGAGACGTTCCCTCGCGTGCGCGCCTGGTAGGAGGTGTTCGGTGACTGGCGGCTGCCGAGGTAGCCGAGCGCGTCCGCGCGGATGAAACCGCCGGGGTGAATGGTGGCGTCCGAGGCGACCTCGATCTGGACCGAGCCGCAGTTGTTCAGATCGCACGCGGCGGGCTGCAGGGTGCCTTGCACGTCCAGCGCGTTGACGCGGATCATCCGATCGTACGCGACGGTGACGGTCACGCCGGCGGGGACGATCCAGTTCTGGTCCTGCAACGTGCCGACGTTGCTCGAGTCGATCGTGGTGTTCGAGTTGAACGTGACGTCCGTGGCGACGCAGGTGCGGTCGCGGAGGATCGTGGGCGGCGCGGTCGGCGCGTACGCGCCCTGGCCGTTCGAGTCGCGGTACGCGAACGCGTTGTCGACGTTGGTGGCGTAGAAGTCCTGGTCCTGCGCGCCGCCGGACTGCGCCCAGCTGACGACGTTCGGGTACAGCTGCGCGATGCCCGAGAGTTCACCGGGGTAGGCGACGTTGATCGGGACGACGATGGCGGACGGGAGGCCGAAGGAGTCGACGTACCAGCTCCCGACGGTCGAGTTGTCGTCCTGCGACTGGAACAGCGACGCGTTCATCGCCGACGTCCCGGGGTAGGCGCGCTGGTGGATCTCGTGGCCCGGATCGCTGAGCCGGAAGATGTACAGGTCGTGGGGCGCCGAGCCGGCGAGCTGCGCGATGGGCGTCGACAGCTGCACGTCGACCACGATCCGCTGCCCGGCCGAGCGCGGCGTGCTCGCGTCGGAGTTGATCGGACCGCCCGTGCCGCCGAACAGCTCGCGCAGGTTGTTGGACACGACGACCGTGAGCTCGGCGTCGTTCGCCGACGGCGTGAGGGTCTCGACCGGCGAGCCCGCGACCTGTCGGGTCACGCTCGCGACGCTCGACGCCGGCACCGGGAGGTGGAGGCCGAGGCCGTTGTCGTAGAGGCCACCGAGCGCGAGGGGCGCGAGGGTCGCGCGGATGCGGACGACCTGTCCGTTCGCGTCGACGAAGTAGACGTAGTTGTACGCGAGCGCGACGTCGTTGAAGTCCTCGTCGGCGACCTCCGGCCACAGGTCTTCGAACAACAACATGCCGAACTGGTTCTCACCGGGCGCGAATGCGAGGCCGGAGAGCTGCGGGTCGCACGGGAACGCGTCCGCGTTGTTGGGGATGCCGTCGGTGTCGGCGTCCTGCGCGAAGGCGGCGGGGGACGCGAGCAGCGCGGCGAGCGCGAAGGCGGAGGTCAGCTTCGTGTTGGACATCGGTCGGGCCTCTCAGGAGTCCAGGGAGATCTCGGTCTGGTCGACCGCCACCCGCACCGCGCGGACGGTCTGGTCGGCCCCGACCACCACGTCGACCTCGCGGTCGGCGGCGGGGAGGGACAGCTGCAGGTCGAGCGGAACGCCGGCCCGGATCGCGCCGCGGAAGACCACGGTCCCGTCCGTCCGCCGGACCTCGACGGCGTCCGCGCCCGTGGGGAGCGTCAACGCCCCGGCGCGGACGCGCAGGCGCATGGTCTGCGTCGTCGCGAAGTCGAATCCCGAAGGAATCTGAGCACTTCGAAGCTCACCCACCGGGGCGGAGGCGCCGGGATTCGCGGTCGGCTCGGGGGTGCAGGCCAGAAGTGGGAGGCTGAGGAGCAGCCATCGACGGAGCATGTTGCGGATTTGACGAAAAGCTTGTCATTCCGTCAAACGATTTATCCCCTCATCGTGGCAATTATATGTATGGGTGAAAGCACTGTCGGCTCGAGCCCGACAAGATGCACGACCCGCAGCGTATGCAGAGGTGCTTGATGAAGTCCTCGCGCAGCCCGGCATTGCACGACGGCACGCGCTCCACCACGTGGCACGGTCGCTGGTTCTGCTGACCGCAGCCGTCCGCGCGCCACGTCGACCCGGTGAGGATCTGCGTCAACGCCGCGCTCCCCCGGAGGTCGACCGGCAGCACCGTCGCGCCGACGCTGACCGCGACCGCGATGCCCGCGAACTTCTT
>JAUHYN010001198.1 GCA_030426505.1 bacterium
GCGAGGCGTTCGAGAAGGACATCGAGGGCGCGCGCCTCGTCTTCGCGTTCGAAGACACGGTCGAGCAGCCTGCCGCTGCCGAGGGCGAGCGTGGCTGAGCGCGCTCCGCGCCCGCTGCCCGCGGCGGGCGAAGTGGTGGAGGCATTCGACGCCGCGGGGATCGGCGCGATCGTCCACCAGGTGAAGGGGCGCCTCTCGAAGTACTTCTCGCCGAGCGGGAGCCAGCCCCCCGCGCCCGCCAAGGACCACGAGCTGTACATCGTGGACGAGGGGCACGCGTTCCTGGCCGAGGCCTATACGCCGCTGTACCGGCGCTACTCCGGGGCCGTGCACCTCACGCGCGTGTACGTGGATCCGGACGCGACAGACCGCGCGCGCGAGATCCTGGCCGGCCTCCGATAGTCTTTGCCTCGCACCGACGCGTTGGCTAAGCCCCCCGCGTGGCGATCCACATCATCGGAGCGAAGAACGACGAAGACGCGACGAACGTCCTCCCGGACATCGACGCCGACCTCCCGCACCCGAATGGCGCCCCCGCGAACCGGTTCGTGCTCGAGGCCGACCGCATCCGCGAATTGCTGACGCACGAGAACCCGGTCGTCCGCACGTTCGCGATCGAACAGGTCGGCGTCCGCGGCGACGACGACCTCGTGCAAGCGGTCGTGGATCGCGTCGAGGACGAAGACCCGCTCGTAGCGATGGAGGCGATCGGACTCCTCGAGCGCCACGAGGCGAAGGGCGCCGTCGACAAGATGAAGAAGCGCTTCGAGTCGGCGACCGGCGACCTCGCCGCGCAGCTCGCGAGCGCGCTCGGCCACCTCGCGCCGGACACCCTGCTCGACGCCGTGCGCGCGCGCGGCCGCCTCGACGGCGAAGCGTACGCCGCCACCGCGACGGCGCTCGCGATCATCGGCTCCAAGGAGGTCATCGAGTTCCTCGACAAGGCGCTCAACCGCGCCGGCGCACTCAGCCCCGAGCGGCGCGGCGCGCTCTACGGCGCCGCCCTCCTCTCGGGCGACCGCGGCCTCGCCGGCCGAGTGATCGGCAACGCGCTCTCCGACTCCAAGGAGGAGGAGCCCGAGAACGCGTCCTTCCCGACGCGCGCCGCGTTGTGCGTCGTGACGGGCGTCCCGATCCCGTACTCGCGCAAGGAGGCGGGCCTAGAGCTCGTCGACATGGCGCGCGAGACGCTCGAAGCCGACATCCTCCCGCTCCTCGAAGGCGACGCCGCGACCGCGCTGTCGGAGGCGATGAAGGTGAAGAACGCGGCCGACATGGTGCGCGCGCTCGCCCCGGTGCTCGACATCGCGCCCGCGCCGCCGCCGTCCGCCGACTCGGAGCTGCCGCACGAGCTGGGCTCGATGCCCCGCCGCCGACGCGGGCTGCTCGAAGCACTCGTCGAGCGCGCGGATCTGATCGGTGCGCTCGAGCTCGACTCCGCCGGGCTGTTCGTGGCCGCCGCGACGAAGGCCGCGTCGATCGTGATCGCCGGTGGCGGCGACGAGGCGAAGAGCGCCGGGATGAGCGCGCTCGCGAAGACGCTCGGCGGCACGCACGACGCCGCCGCGCTCGTCGCCATGGACGAGGACGAGCTCACGCAGCTCTTCACGGACACGCCGTCGCGCGACATGCGCCGCGTGCTTTCGGTGATCGTCCGCGAGACCTTCCTGCGCGGGAAGACGATCGAGGGGCTCCTCGCGGCGGTCATCGCGGGCGGGCACGCCGAAGCGCTGATCGACGCCGCCGCCGAGGTCGACGAGCCGGCGGTCCACGCCGCGGTGATCCGCGCGTTCTCCAAGGCGCGCGAGAAGGGCGAGGAGGCGGTGCTGGAAGTCCTGCAGCGCATCCCGCTCGACGAGCGCGCGACCCCGCTCGCGATCGCGTGCGCCGAGGAGCTCCGCACGGAGCGCATCGGCCTGGTCTGCGGGCGGCGCTTCTTGGACCTGCGCCCGTACGGCCGCAGCGCGCTGTCGCGAACGCTGCTCCGCGTGGGCGACCCGCGGCTACTCCCGGTGCTCGCGAGCCGCGCGTTCGCGGACGAGCCCGAAGAGGTCGCGTGGGCCGTCCTCGCGATGGTGGCCGGGAAGGAGGCGGACGAGGCCCTGACCGCGGCGATCGATCGCACGATGCGCGCGCGAACGCAGGAGGACCGCGACACCCCGCGTGTCCACCTCCCGCTCGAGTGCGGCCGCTGCAAGGAGACGCTCTGGTACTCGTTCTCGCGCGTGTACCTCGACGTCGAGGCGCGCGACGATCTCGGGGACCCGGCGTTCGTCGGCGACGCGCGGTGCAAGGCGTGCGGCTCGGACGAACACCTGAAGCCCAACGCGGAGGGTGGTCAGATCCTCACGCAACACATGATGCAGTTCCTCACCGCGGCCCAGCGCGGGAACGTGGACGCCGCGCCGCTCGTGACGCCGGCGCAGACCAACGTCCACGGTAAGAAGGTCGGCCTCGCCGAGGCGCTGCGACTGCTCGAGACCGACATCGCCGCTTCGCCGGACTCGATTCGTCCCCACCTCCACCGCGCGCGGCTGCGGCTACTCCTCGAGCGCAGCGGCGTGGACGAGGACCTCGACGCCGTCCTCGCGACGGACGCGACTTCGGTGGAGGCGATGGCGATGCGCGCCACGCTCCGGTTCCGCGCAGGCGACGAGCGCCGACATGAGCAGCCAAGTGCAGACCAGGAGACCGGCGCGCCTCATGACGAGGGCGCCGGTCTCATTCGAGCGCGGTGCGCGATAGCGAAGCACGATGGGATCGTAGCAGCC
>JAUHYN010001199.1 GCA_030426505.1 bacterium
CACGACCGGGCCGTCCACCTCGCTCGAGAAGACGTAGGGTGTGAGCTCGTCCTCGGCGTGGGCCTCGACCTGCGCGCGACCCATGAAGCGCTTCGCGCTCGCGATGACCGTGCCTTCGCCGCCGGCGTGTCCGCGCGCGGCGTGCCCGACCTCGCGCGCGTCGCCCGGTCCGAACCACACCACGGACGGGAACGTGGCCCGCCCTTCGCTGTCCTCGAGGACGACCGGGGAGCCGTCGCGCACGGTCGCGACCAGGGAGTAGGTCGTCCCGAGATCGATCCCGGCGACGAGTCCCGCGCATTTTTCTTTCGGCGCACCGCCGATCTGTAGGAGGCCCATTCGTCTAGCTCGCTTCTTCGCGTCGTGCGGTCAGGCGCTCGACGAGGCGCATGTAGTACCTCATCGCGTTCAACGCACGCACGATCTCTTCCTTCTCGCCCGCGCCGTCGTCGAAGTACGCGCGCACGGCCTCGAGCTTCTTCGCGCGCATCTCGTCCACGCGCTCGAGCATCGCGTCGATCGCCCCGGCGGTCTTCGCCTCTTCGGCTTCTTCCTGCAGCTCCATCATCGCCATGAGGAACTCGGGGTCGTTCGTCCGCTGCTCCTCGCCGCCGATCTCCACGCCCTCGAGGCGCATCAGGTACTCGGCGCGGCGCTGAGGATCCGACAGCGTCCGGTACGCGTCGTTGAGGTTGGCCGTGTGCTGCAACGCGAGGCGCCGCTCCACAGCCGACTTCTGCGCGAAGCGGTCCGGATGCACCTTCACCGAACGCGTCCGGAACGCCTTCGCGAGCGCCTTGTCGTCGACCGTGAATTGCTTCGGCACCCCGAGGATGGAGCACCAGTCCTCCTTCTTCGACTCGGGCTGCAGAAGATTGCACGTGGTGCAGAAGAGCGCGTCGCCGCGCTCCGCACCGCAGGACCAGCATTCCATCAGACGGGCGAGAAGCTCTCGCCGCAGCCGCAGGCCTTGCCCGCCTTGGGGTTCACGAACTTGAAGCCCGACTCCATGAGACCGGAGACGTAGTCGAGCGTCGTGCCCTGCAGGAACAACAGGCTCTTCGGGTCGACGTAGACCTTCACGCCGTACGCGTCGATCACGTGGTCGCTCTCGCGCGCCGTCGCTTCGACGTCGAGGTAATAGGACAGCCCGCTGCAACCGCCGCCGCGTACGCCGACCCGGAGCCCGGCGCCCTCGGGGGCGTCGTTGGTCTTCAGGAACTTGGCGATCGCCTTGGCGGCGGACTCGGTCACCTCGAGGGTGCCGGTCGCCTTCGGCGTCGCCTGAAGGATGTCGAGACCGGCCATGTCCGAATCACTCCCCCGCCGCAGCGGACTTCGAGGTCTTCTTCTTCCGCCAGTCGGCCACGGCCGCCTTGATCGCGTCTTCCGCGAGCACGGAGCAGTGGACCTTCACCGGCGGGAGCGAGAGCTCCTCGACGATCTTGTCGTTCTTGAGGCCCTCGGCCCACTCGACCGACTTGCCCTTCACCCACTCGGTCACGAGCGAGGAGGAGGCGATCGCCGAGCCGCAGCCGAACGTCTTGAACTTCGCGTCCTCGATCGTCCCGTCGTCGTTGACCTTGATCTGAAGGCGCATGACGTCGCCGCACGCGGGCGCGCCGACGAGGCCCGTCCCGACGTTCTCGTCGTCCTTGTCGAGGGTGCCCACGTTCCGCGGGTTCTCGTAGTGGTCGATGACCTTGTCGTTGTAAGCCATGGTTATCGTCTTTCTCGGCGCTCAGTGCGCCGCCCATTCGATGCTGTCGAGATCGATGCCTTCTTGCGCCATCTCGTAGAGCGGCGACATGTCGCGGAGCTTCTTCACCTTCTCGATCACCAGGTCCGCGACCCAGTCGATCTCCTCTTCGGTGGTGAAGCGCCCGAGCCCGAACCGAATCGAGCTGTGCGCGAGGTCGTCGCCCACGCCGAGCGCGCGCAACACGTACGAGGGCTCGAGCGAAGCCGACGTGCAGGCCGAGCCGGAAGACACGGCGACGTCCTTGATGGCCATCATCATGGCCTCGCCCTCCACGTACGCGAAGGACACGTTGAGGTTTCCGGGGAGGCGCTGGTCGGCGTCTCCGTTGATGAACACGAAGTCGAGCGCGCTCGACAGCTTGTTCCAGAAGCGGTTCCTGAACGCGGTGAGGCGCTTGGCCTCCTCTTCGAGCTCGGCGCGGCAGATCTCCGCCGCCTTACCGAAGCCGACGATGCCCGCGACGTTCAGCGTACCGCTCCGCATGCCGCGCTCGTGACCGCCGCCGTCGATCGTCGCCTCGAGGCGAACGCGCGGGCGGCGGCGACGCACGTACAGCGCGCCCACGCCCTTCGGCCCGTACATCTTGTGGGCGGACATCGACATGAGATCGATGTTCATGTCGTCGACGTCGACCGGGACCTTGCCGACGGCCTGCACGGCGTCGGTGTGGAAGAGGACCTTCTTCTCGCGGCACAGCGCGCCGATCGCCTTCACCGGCTGGAGCACGCCGATCTCGTTGTTCGCGAGCATGATCGACACGAGGATCGTGTCGTCCTCGATCGCGGCCTCGAGCACCTCGAGGTCCACGAGGCCGTCCGGCTTGACCGGCAGGTACGTGACCCGGAAGCCCTCCTTCTCGAGGCGCTTGGCGCTGTCGAGGATGGCCTTGTGCTCGGTGACGAGCGTGATGATGTGGTCGCCGCGGTTCGCGAAGACCTTCGCGGCGCCCTGCTCGGCGATCTCGTCGAAGTCGACGGAGCCGAAGCGCGAGGGCACGAGCGACGCCGC
>JAUHYN010001200.1 GCA_030426505.1 bacterium
CGCCTGGCCCGTTACATGCTGATTGGTATGTTATGCGTCTCCTCGCACTCGCGGGCTCCGTCTCGCTCGTCCTCACGCCGCTCGACGCCGACGCCTGTACGCAGATCGTCGGGATCTTCGGAGTCGTGCCGGACGGGGTCCCGATGCCGGCAAATGGGCGGCTCTTCGCCGGGATCTCGCCCTCTTCCTCCTACACGGTGACCGCGCAGCGCCTCGACGCCGCCGGCCCCGTCGCGTTGCCCGTGCAGGTCGTCGGCCCGAATCACGTGGCGGTGGAGCTGTCCGGGCTCACCGCCGGCGCTCAGGTCGAGGTCGCGATGCCGGGCTTTCAATCCGAGCAAACGCTCACGATCGCATCGGTGCTCCCGGCGGATCACGTCGCGCCTGCGCCGCCTTCGGATCTGCAGTTCGAGGTCCGGTACATGCCGTTCACGCGCTGCTTCGGGCCGGCGCTGATCATCGAGGGCACCATGACGCCCGGCACGGACGACGTCGGCGTCGTCGGGCACGTGCTGTCGCGCGTCTTCGAGGACGGCTCCGAAGAGACCTTCGGCATCGAGCTCATCAACACGCCGCCCCACGCCGACCCCGGCGCGTTGAACCTCTTCGTCGAAGGCGCGCCCGAGCCGGCGCCGGACGAAGCGTTCTGCTTCGCGCTGCGCACGATCGATCGCGCGGGCAACCTCTCCATGCCGCTCATCGCGGGCGACTGCGCCTTCGTCCCGATGCGTGACGGCGGCGTGCGCGACGCGACGATCGACGCCGGCTACCCCGACTCCGGCCTCGATCGCGACGGCGGCGTCGCCCCGCGCGACGCCGGTCCGCGCGACGGTGGCGTGCGTGACAGCGGCCTCGCCCTCCCCGACGCCGGCGGACCCGCGCCGGACTCGGGCGTCCTCGGCGGTGGCCCGCTCGACGAGACGGGCGCGGCGTGCGGATGCGCGACGACCGAAGCGCCGAGGTCTTCCGCACTCGCAGTGCTGTGGGTGTGGACTGCGTTGGCGCTCGCGCGACGAAAGCGAACGACGCGACGTTAGGCTGCGCTTAGTTTCGCGTGCCCGTGATCATCATCGTGAACACCGGCGTGTTCGGATCGTTCGTCGGGATGTCGATCTCCGCGCGATGCACGCCTTGGCCCGGCGGGTCGAACGTCACCTGGAACTGCAGCTGCAGCTGCGGCTGCGAGTTGCAGTCCTCGTCCGGGAGCTGAGTGCCCACGTTGGGCGTGTTGTTCAGCGTGAACGCGGTCGGGCCCTGCGTGGTGCGGAGCGTAACGGCGCCCGTCGTGGTGAGCGGGCGCGTGCCGCAGTTGGAGAGCGCGATCGCGACGGTCGCGGGCGGGTTCGCGCCGGTCTGTTGGAAGTTGAGCTCGGCCGGGTGGACGCGCACCTGCGGACGGCCGACCTCGCCGCGGACGAGGACCGACGCGGTCGGGCGCGTCGCGGAGTTCGAGCCGACGATCACCGTCTGGATGTCGAACTCGTAGTCGGCGGGCGTGTACGTCACCATGTACGTGCGCTCTTCGTTCGGCGTGAGGATGACCTGCCCGGCCATGCTCGGGTCCGGATTGAACGAGAACTCGTCTTCCATTCGAGCGAACGACGACTGGTACGTGAGATCGCGGTTGCCCGCGTTCATGATGCGGATCGTCCCGCTCGCCGTCCCCATGCGATCGACGTTGAGCATCTGGACCGCCGGCGCTTCGCCCGCCGCGGTACACAGCTCGGGCCCGCCCTGCACGCCCGCGCACACCTCGAGCTCGGGCCCGACCGCCGATCCCATCAACGGGACTTCGATCTGCGGCGCGGCCGTGGTCGTCGTGTCGAAGCGGATCACGCCGGAGACCGGCCCCATCGCGTTGGGCATGTACGTCACCGAGAACGTCGCGGACGCGCCCGGCGCGAACGTCTGCTCGATGCCCATGTCGTCGGCGGTGAACGCGCCGCCGCCGTTGTTCACGACCGTGAAGTTCGACAGATCGAAGGAGTCGGTGCCGGGGTTCGTGACCGTGACGTTGACGGTCGACGGCTGCGTCTGCGTGTTCCAGAGGATCTCGCCGAAGTCGACGATCGACGGCTCCACACGGACCGCCGCCTCGATGCCTTCACCGATGAGCGGTACGGAGATCGTCGGCGCCTCCGGATCGTTCGTCGCGAACGTCAGCGTGCCCGTGACCATCCCGACGCTCGTCGGCCGCATCGCGACGTCGACTTCGATCTCGTCGAACGTCGCGACCGTCGAAGTGATCGACGGCGCGATGAACGGCGCGTCCGCCGTGAAGTTCTCGACCTCCGCGATGAACGAGCCCCGATTGATGATCATCATCTTCAGGGTCTTCTGGGAGTTGACCGGCACGCGGCCGAAATCGATCGTCGTCGGCTCGACGGTGATCGTGGCGTTCAGGACGCCGAGGTTGTCGCCGCAGTCGCAGCCCGACACGGCGAGCGCGCCGAGCGCGAACGCCAACCGCAGCTGCAGGACACTTCGAAGAGTCGTCACGGACGGATGAAACAACCGCGGGGCGGCCCGGGCCATCCGACGATGAAACGATCAGCGGGCGGCGACCGGCTCGCGGTCGAGGAGGGTCCGCGCGTGGGCGCGCATCTGGGGCGACTCGGCGGTGCTGGACGCGATCTGCTCGAGGAGCCCGCGGACGCCGCCCACCCGGCGCTGAACCAAGAAATCGAGCGCTTCCTCGCGGTGCGCGAACGAGCGGCGGCCGGCCTCTTTCAAGAGGACGGCCCAGGCCTCGTGGCCCGCGGCGTCCAG
>JAUHYN010000081.1 GCA_030426505.1 bacterium
GGTGCTCGGGATCGGCACCTCACCCGCCATCGCCCTCGCCGTCATCAACGAGTCCGGCGCGAAGGGCCGCCTCTCCGACATCACGCTCGCCATCGCCGTCGTGAAGGACCTCGTCGTGGTCCTCGCGCTCGCGGTGAGCATCGCGATCGTCCGCACGCTCGTGGAGCCCGGCGCCACGATGAGCGCGGACTCGTTCCTCCACCTCGCGCAGGAGATCGGCGTCTCGCTGTTCCTCGGCGCGTTCATCGGCGGGATCCTGATCCTCTACATGCGCTTCGTTCACCGCGAGATGCTCCTCGCGGTCGTCGTCTGCGTCCTGCTGTCCGCCGAGGTGATCGCGGCGATCCACGCGGAGCTCCTCCTCGTCTTCATCACCGCGGGGTTCATCGTCCGCAACTTCTCCAAGTACGAACACGAGCTCCTCGAGCCGCTCGTGAAGGTGTCGCTCCCCGTGTTCGTCGTGTTCTTCACCACCGCCGGCGCCGGCGTGGACCTGGAGGGCACGAAGAACATCCTCCCGCTCGCGCTCGCCCTCACCGCCGCGCGCGTGCTCGCGTTCATCCTCGCCGGGCGCCTCGGTGCGCGGATCGGCGGTGAGGCGAAGGCGATCGGGTCCAACGCGTGGATGGCGTTCACGCCGCAAGCGGGCGTGACGCTCGGGCTCGTGCTCCTCGCCGAGAAGGCGCTCCCGACGTTGCAAGATCCCTTGCACCGCACCGGCCTCGCGCTGGTCGCGATCAACCTCGTCGTCGGCCCGATCCTGATGGGCCTCGCGTTCAAGCGCGCAGGCGAGGTGGGCGCCGCCGAGCCCGAGACCGAGGAGGCCCCCGCCGAGAAGCCCGCGGCGCCCGCGCCCACGCCGGCGAACCGCCCAGACCCGACCCAGCTCGACGCGCCGGAGTTGGTCGCGATCGTCACCGAGCTGGACGCGGCGCTGAGGACGCGCATCGAGAGCCTCCTCGAAGAGGAGCTCCGCCCGCTCGCGGAGCGCGGTCGCAAGGCGAGCATTCGCCTGTTCGTGGAGCCCGGCGCGTCGAAGACCGGCGCGCCCGTCCACGTCACGGAGACCCTCGCGCAGGAGCGGACCGACGTCGCCGAGGGCCTCGAAGATCACCTCCTGGCGGCCGTCGAAGACATGCAGAGCGCGCTCGGCGCGATCGACACTTCGGTCACGGTCCCGATGTCGCCGGCGCTGCTCCTCCGCCGCGCCGCGGACCGACGCCGCACGCGAATGCTGAGGTGGTGGCGCCGCAACTTCCCCGCGCTCGCTGGTCGCAGCCGCACCGTCCCCACGCGCATGATCGCGCGCATCGCGGTGGAGGCGCGCTTGATCGAAGCGCTGCTCGACGTCCGCGAGAAGTGGTTCGCGACGCAGCTCGCGCTGATCTGGCAGGCGCGCCAACACGTGATCGGCGCGATCACCGCGGAGGAGTGCCGCGAAGCGATCGACCTCGTGACGGAGGAGTTCGTCGACGAAGTGGAGCGCCTCCTGATCGACGCCGTCGACCGCGGCCTCGACGCGACCATCGACGCCTACAAGCTGGTCGGCAGCCCCGGCGTCCCCGCCTCCGCGCTGCGCCTCTCCGCGGTGGAGCCGATCGGCCGCGCCGCCCTCGACCGCATCAAGACCGACCGCACGCGCTGGCGGCAGATCGCGGACGCCGCCTTCGGGACGCTCCAGGCCGCCGCCGCCGTCGAGCGCGTCCGCGACGCGTTCATCGCGATCGTGAAGAAGCGGGTGCGCGTCCCTCTGGACGTCGTCGAGACCGACCTCCTCCCGATCGCCGCCACGCTCAAGTCCCGCCTCGAGGTGTTGATCGAGTCGCTCGAAGGCGAGTCGCCCGCGACGCGCGAAGAGATCGAGGCCGCCGCCGAAGAGCTGTACCCCAAGCGCGAGCGCAACCGCTTCACCGGCCTCCGCGACAAGTACCGCCACGCGACGCAGGCCTCCGAGCTCCTGGCCGAGCTGTCGGAGCTGGTCGAGCTCGCGCCGAAGACACTGGAGCTGATCGAGCCGGACCAGGCGCCGGATCCGCGGCGCATCGAGATCCGGAAGTCCTCGCTCGCGAACCGCGTGGAGGGGATCCTGATCGAGTCGTTCGCGCCGCGGATGCTCGACGTGGTCCGCGACGTCTCGGACATCGTCGCGCAGGGCGAAGCGCGCCTCGACGAAGCGATGGGCGCCGCGAGCTTCGGGCTCGACACCGCCGGCGACGACTCGGGCAAGACCACCGACGAAGCGACCTGGCGCACCCTCGTCAAGGAGTCGACCACCCGCAGCCGCGACCGCCTCGAGCAGTACGTCCGCGAGCTGACCGAGGCCCAGGAGCGCGCGTCGACCGAGCTCGACGACCTCGCCGACGAGACCTGCCACGACCTCGAGCGCCTCGTCACCGGCGACGGTACGCCGCCGCGCCCGCGCACGCGCGAACACACGCGGCGGACGATCTCCGATCTCGCGGACCGCGTGCGGCGCTCGCTCCAGCGCGCGCGTCGTCGCGTGACCTCCGCGGCGATCGCGATCGTGCGCGGGCGCCAGGTGCGCGACTGGCTGATCCGCTCCGGCCAACGCCGCCTCGACGCGAGCGGGATGCGCGCGTACCTCGAGCGCTTCGTCCCGGATCCCGCGAACCTCGATCTCCCGCCGATCCACCAGAAGGTCTTCAGCCTGGATCCGATCGAGGACCTCCGCCTCGCCGTCGCGTACAAGAGCGACCTCGACCACCTGATCAAGAACATCCAGCCGGGGCGCGGCGAGCAGTTCGCGAACGTCCTCGTGATCGGCGAGCACGGGAGCGGACGCACCTCCGTCGTCAACGCGCTCGAACTCCGCCTCGCGCGCCACCGCGTGCTGCGTATCGACCCGCGCTTCCACTCGCGCCGCGGCGGCCTCGTCCGCGCGATCGCGCGCGAGCTGCGCACCAACCCGGATCCGCGCTCGATCACCTCGGCGCTCCGGCGCAAGACCACGATCATCCTGATCGACGATCTCGAACACTACGTGCTCCCCACGAACGGCGGGCTCGAAGACCTCGATCGCTTCCTCCAGATCGTGATGACGACCAGCGCCTTCACGCACTGGGTCGCGTCCACGTCGACGTCCGCGTTCGGCCTCCTCGACGAGATGGTCCCGCTCTCCGCCGCGTTCGGGCGCCGCTTCACGCTCGCGCCGCTCACGGTCCAGGGCGTCCGCGAGGTGCTCGAAGCCCGCACGAGCCTCTCCGGCTTCACGACCGAACACGAGCAGCGTCGCTTCCTCGGGCGCGCGTGGCGACCGCAGAAGGCGGAAGAGGACTACTACCGCGCGATCGCGCGGGTCGCGGGCGGTAACCTCCGCGCCGCGCTCCTCGCGCACGTCCGCAGCATCGAAGTGAAGGGCGACACTACGCTCCTCCTCCGCACGCCGACGCAGTCCGCCATCCCGTTCGGTGAACAGATCCCCGTCGACGCGCTCGCCGTGCTCGGGTTGATCGTCCGCTTCGGTCCGCTGTCACAGGTAGAGATCGCGGAGGTGCTCGGGGTCGCGCACAACGAGGCCGCCGCGTCGATCCTCCCGCTCGAAGACGCGGGCCTCGTCCACCGCACGCGGCGCGGCGGGCGCATCGCGATCCCCGACCACATGACGTCGCAGATCTCGAACGTCCTCGACCGCCAAGGAGTGCTCGCCTGATGGACGTCCTGTTGTCGCGAATCGACGGCGAGGCCGAGGCGCTCCTGAGGATCTTCTTCGGGACCGAGGGCGTCGTGCTGTTGCTGATGATCGCCTTCGTGTGGGCGGTCGCCGCGATGGTGAAGAAGGCGATCGACGTCCGCACGAGCGCGCTCACCGCGCAGCCGTTCCTCGTCCCGTTCGTCAACTTGGTCGCGCTCGGCGGCACCGTCTCGTTGATGGTGCGCTACCTGTACCGCGGCGCGCCGCTCCTCGTGACGTGTGTGCTCGTCCTCGGCGGCGCGTCGGTGGTGTTCACGTTCGGGTTGCGCGCGCGCGCGTGGGGCGTCGGGATCCTTCAGATGTTGTCGAGTCGGCTCGGGGTCGGCGACCGCCTCGACCTCGAAGGCACCGAGGGCATCGTGGATCGGATCGGCCTGTTCCGGATCGAGCTGCGGACCGACGACGGCGAGCGCGTCCACGTCCCGGTCGCCGCGCTCGACGGGCGCACGTTCTCCGTGTCCTCCCCGGAGCGCGCGTTCCCGGTGGAGTTCACGGTCCACCTCGACCACCCGGCGAGCGCCGAGGACGTGGAGCGCACCCAGCGACGCGCGCAGCTGTGCCCGTTCCGGGACACGAGTCGCGCTGTCACGGTGACGGTGGATCCGGTGTCGCCTACGCGTGTGATCGTGCGGTTCCGGGCGTGGTCCGAGGCCGCCGCGCGCCGCGCGCGGACGTACCTGTTGGCCCGCTCCGACCCCTGATCCCGAGGCGCGTCCGGCAGCAGTTGTTGTAGGATGCACAGCGTCGGGCAAACGTCGGGGGCCGAAATCGGCGCCGACGGCGTCCTACGGAGCGTGATGAGCGAACGGGAGCGCGATCTGCCGGTCTTCGACCGCAGCGAGTCCCGCATCCCCACCCGCCTCATCGATCGCAGCGCGCTCCTGGGGCGGCGCGGCGAGGTGCGGATCATCGGCAACGGCGTCCCCGCCCTCTTCCGCGCCGGGCCGTACGACGTGTTGCGCGGCGTGGTGCGCGCGCCGGGCGCGTGGCTCGTGGAGGCGCGCGGGCCGAACGGCGAGGCGGTGCTGCTCCAGCTCGCGCACCTCGCCGACGACTTCGACCCGCGCGAAGAGGCGCGCATCGCGAAGGCGACGGCGGCGCTGTTCGTCGACAACGAGCTGCCGATCCTCGCGCACGGCGGCGCGGATCGGGAGGACGGCACGCGGATCCTGTTCTGGGCGATGCCTTGGCGCTCGGACGTCGACCGGCTCTCGAACCCCGGCATGTACGTCGAGGACGTCGGGCACCTGTTGCGCATCGCGGTCGCGCTCACCACGCGCCTCGCGACGCGGCACATCCTCGGCGGCTTCGAGCCGCTCCTCAGCGAGCACACCGTGATCGTGCAGACCGACGGCGCCGAGATCATCGGCGTCCCCGTCGGCATCGCGCCGCACCACCTCGCCCACGAGATGCCCGCGCCGCGGCTCGCGCCGGAGGAGCTCCCGGAGGGCCCCGCGTCGAAGCTCGGCGATCTCTGGCGCCTCGGGCACGCGCTCATCGCGCTCGCGCCCGGGTTCGATCGCCTGCCCGACTCGTTCCGCGCGCTGCTCCAGCGATTGGGGACGGCGGATCCCGATCGCCGCCCGGCGCGCGCGACCGAAGTGCTCGCCGAACTCGAAGCGATCCACGCGCAGATCGCGCCGCACGATCCGCCGCTCACTTCGCGCACCGCCGCGAGCACGGTGCCGCAGATGACCCGGCTCGACTTCGGCCACGACGTCCCGATGGTCGTCCCGCCGAGCGGCACGCCGACGATCCAAGCGGTGACCTCGCAGCGCGGGCCCGACATCGACGACGAACCCACGCTCGACGGCGGCCCGCCCTGGGCCTTCTTCTTCTCCGCCGACGAGTTCGACGCGTTCCTCTCCGCCGTCGCCAAGGACCTCACGCGCCGCGAGCTGCCGTACACGTTCGGCACGGGCGTCGTGCAGATCGGCGGGAGCGACGGCCCCGCGTTTCGGTACATGGGCCTCAGCGATCTCGCGCGCACCTGCCACCGCCAACCGCGCGCGGAGTGGTCGCAGCTGATCCGTCACGACTTCGATCGCCTCCTCGAAGCGACCGCGAAAGATCCCGACGTGGGGACGCCCGTCGACTTCGAGGTCGAGCCGGCGCCGCTCGCGCCGCGACGGGATCGGCGCAACGAGAGCCTCGACAGCGTGCTCGTGGAGCCGGTGCCGATCATCGTCGGCGGCCGGATGAGCGACATCGAGGAGCCGACCCAACCGCCGGCCGATCACGGGGAGTGGGTGATGGCGGAGTCGCACCCGACGCACCCGCCCACCACGCTCGACCGCCCGCACCAACCGCCGCTCTTCGACGACGACGCCGCGACCGAGGCCTCCCTCGACGGCCCGTCGAGCGCGGAGGCCGCGACGCGTCCGGGCGACTTCGACGACACCAGCAAGACGCGTCCGCCCACCGATCGCGCCGCCGCGTTCGCGCCCGACGCGATGCCGACCGACGCGTACCCGACCGTGCAGACGAAGGACGAGCGCCCGTCGGTCGTCCCGCGCGTCGGCGGCGACACCGGCGCGACCGTCGCCCTGCCGCCCGTCCGGAGCCACGCGCCGTCGCTGATCGACGGCTCCGGATCGCCGACGCTCGGCCCCGAGCTGCGCGCCATCGCGACGAACCAAGGCCCGAAGCGCGCGGTGCTCGCGGTGTTCCTGATCCTCACCAGCGTCGGCGGCGCGGTGTGGGCGTGGCAGAACCTCGACACGCTGCGCGGCGTGGCGCAGCCGAAGGCCGCGGCGAAGGACCACGTCGCCACGCCGGCCAACGCCGTCCGCATCGACGCCGAGCCCGCGGGCACCGTCGTCGTGAGCGAGCAGGACGGGCGGGTGCTCGGCACCGTGCCGCTGCGCGTCCTCGTCCCGCCGGGCGTGGAGGCCGCCGTGCTCGTCACCGCGCCGCGGCGCGAACCGCAGCGCCTCGTCCTCCCGGACCGCGGCGTGATCAGCACGCGGTTGTCGGCGCTCCCGGAGGACGTCCGCCCGTGCGCGCTCGACCTCGACGCGGGCGCGAAGGATCGCTTCGAGGGCGTCGCCGCCAACCTCGACTGGGGGGATCGGTTGGCCGTCTTCGGCGCCGCAGTCGTCCGCACGCGCGACGGCGCGAGCGCGCCCGGCGCGTGGCTCGTGCGCTGTCCGAGCTTCGGCGGGGGCGACCACATCGAGCTCGAGCGCAGCCCGCTCCCCGGCGCGACGATCACGCTGAAGGGCCCGGCCGGCGCGGAAGTGTTCATCGACGACGAAGCGCTCGGCCCCGTACCGGCGACGACGCGCGTGACGGCCGCGTTCGCGCGCGTGCGCGTCGAGCTCGACGGCCGGCGCTACCGGACCTGGATCCCCACACTCGCCGACGCCACGTTCGAGCTGCCCGAACCGCACGAGCGGATCGAGGTCGACGCCGCGGAAGAGCCGACGGAGCCCGACGAACCGGAGCAGCCCGAGAAGCGGCGGCGACGTCGGCGCGGACGACGTCGCTAGGGACGGACCGGCTCCGTCTTCACGCGCTCCGGCGTCACGATCGGCGCGCCCGTCGCGGGATCGAAGAACACGATTCGCCGCCCCTCACCCTGGACCCACCACTTCACGAACGTCGGCCCGTAGTGTCCGACCATCCCGAGTAGATCGATCTTCCGCGCGCGGAGGGCGGCGCGATCCACACCGTCGAACACGCCGTTGACGCGCACCCGCACGGGCCCGATCGCCGCCTCGCGATCCACGCCGTCCCAGTCGACACCGCACGCGAGGATCCCGATGAACGGCGGGCCCGGCGCCTTCAGCGTGTTCGCGATCGCCGTGCGACAACACCCCGCGTACCAGCGGCGCGCGCCGCCGCTCGTGAGGTGGATGCACTTCATCGCGTCGAGGCCGTCCGTCACTTCGAACGCGCTCGGCCGGATCTGGAAGACCGTCGTTCCGCCGCGCGCGTCGAGCATCGTGTCGACGCGCTCGAGCACGTGCGCGTAGCGCTGGCACCAGCCGCACTCGCACACGACGTGGTTCGTCACGGCGGGTGAGACGTCGCGGACGATCCCGCGAACCGTCCCGCACGCGCAGCGAACTTTCAGATCCACGCAGGCGCTCAGGTGCTCTCGACGATCCCGCGGAGCAGATCGCGACTGAACGGCTTCGGCACCGTCGGATTCGGGACCTGCTCGAGGAAGTTCGCGTCGTGTACGCGCCGGCGGTGATGAAGATGACCTTGCGCTCGAGGCCGGGGTGCCGCTTCGCGAGCTCTTCGTAGAACGACATGCCGTCCATCACCGGCATCATCATGTCGCAGAAGATGACGTCGTAAGACGCGCCCTCGAGGATCTCGAGCGCCTCGACGCCGGACGACGCGGTGTCCACGTCGTGCTCGTCCAACAGGCGCGTGATCGCGCGCCGGATACCGGGCTCGTCGTCGACCACCAACACGCGGCGCCGCCCCTCGACCGTACGCGGGACCGCGGTGGGGCGCTCGAGCGCTTCGTGGTCGCCCGACGCCGGGAGCTCGATCCGAATCGTGAGGCCGCCCTCCGCGTTCCGGCGCGCGCGGATGTCGCCGCCGTGATCGGAGATGATGCGACGCGCGACCGAGAGCCCGAGACCCTCGCCCATCGTCACCGGGCGAGCGAACGGCTCGAAGATGGTGTCGAGGTTCCCGTCGCGCTGCTCCTGACTCGTGTCGCCGATCTCCACGATGACGCGAGAGCGATCCTCGTTCGGACGCGTCGACACTTGGATGCGGTGCGCGTGGCCCGGGTCGCCCTCCACTCGACGCACCGCGTGGAGGAGCACGTGCAGGAAGGTCTCCGAGAGGCGCGCGCGGCGCGCGAGCACCCACGGCACCTCGCCGAAGTCGCGCACGACCGTCGCCTGGTGACGGATGTGCGCGTGCGTCATCGTAATCGCGGTCTCCAGGATCGCCTGCACGTCCGCCGCGACCGGCTCTCCGGTGTCCACGCGCGCGAGCTCGGCGAGATCCGCCACCGTGCTTCGGATGCGCGTCATCCCTTCGCGGATGTCCGAGAGGATCGTGGTGAGCTCCTCGGCGTCGGCGTTCTCGAAGCCCTCCGCGGCGATCTCCTCGAGCAGATCGAGGTTCATCGTCGCGTACGCGAGCGGGTTGTTGATCTCGTGCGCGAGCCCGCCCGAGAGCTCACCGATCGACGCCATACGCTCGTGCAGCTGCGTGCGGCTGTCGAGCTTGCGGCGCGTCGTCACGTCGCGCTCCTCGATCAACACCACGCGGACGCCCGTCACCGGATCCGTCGTCGTCGCGCACGTGACCGCATGCCAGCGCGTACCGCTCCGCGTGCGGACCTCGAGCTCACCCTCGTACGGCTCTTCCGCGAGGAGCTGGGCCCAGATGTCGTGGGCGGCGTCCTCGTCGACGAAGCGCGAGAAGAACGCGTGTCGCGTGATCGCGCTGGGTCGCGTGTAGCCGTGGGCCTCGAGCGCGATCGGGTTCTCGAACAGGACGCGCCCCTCGAAGTCGAGGAGCGACACCAGGAACTTCGTCGTGTTGAGCGCCTCGACCGCGCGCAGCGTGCCGGCCTCGATCGTGCGCACGCGCCCCTCGACGAGGACCGCGATGTTGCCGCACTCGAGCCGCACCCCGCTGCACTGACAGAGCAACGTGACCGGCTCGCCCTGCGGGTAGATCGTCAGCTGCTGCTCGAACCTCGCGCCGTCACGGACCACGAGGAAGTAGGCCTCGATCTGCCGCCACGCCTCGGGCGCCATCCAGGACTCGAGCTGTTTCTGCGAGAGCGCTTCGAGGTTCGGCGCGCGCCACAACGCGAGCCCCGCGTCGTTCGCCCAGGCGATCTGGTGGTGCTCGATGTCGTACGCCCACGCGGGCTGCGTCGAGCTGCGGACCGCGTCCATCGTCGGATCGGTGATGGCGATGATCGCGTCGTTCACGGGTTCGACCCCCCGAGCCCCAAGGCCGCGAGGACATCCGGCGCGACGCGCGCAGCGAAGTACTGGCTGCCTGGGACCGTGAAGTGGATTCCGTCCTCCTGACGCAAAACCTGCGTAGCACGATAACCGGGGACTTTTACACGTGTCAGCACTTTCCCGTCCTCTCCTACGAAGTGTGCGCGGGTAGGTACGTACGTGACACGTGGTATCAGTGCGTTCAGGGCTTCTACCTGGACGCGGCGTATCGTTCTGAGCTTCCGCTCCAGGCTGCGGTGCTCCATCACCGGCAGCTCGAGCCAGAGGATACGGCGGTGGTCGGCGAGGAGCTCGAGGCAGAAGTCCGTCACGCGGGCCGCATAGGCCGCTTCCCAATCATCCGAGTTCCAGATGACCCGGCGCGGGCGCGCGTCCTTCGACTTCGGGATCAGATCTTGGCCGTCGTTCCCGCCGATGATCACCACGACCAGATCTGGGTCGTGTTGAGTCACTCGCTTCGAGCCCTCGGCCATCCAGTCGAAGTAGTCCGGCCGCGCGAGCCCCGTCGCGCTCTTGCCGCGACGCGCGACCTCGATCTCGGCGCGCTTGTCGAGGCGCTTCTCGAGCGCGCGCCCGAAGTCGGTCGCCGCCATACTGTCGCCGAGGATCAGGAGTTTGTAGGGCGCCTCACGCGCCGGAAACGTGGGGAGCGGCGGACCGACCGCCTCCATCATCGCGACCTCGGACACCGCGGGCGGCGACTGCGGGGGCGTCTCGGGCGGAGCCTCGGGCGGCTCGGCAGCGACGACCGGTTCGGCCGGCTCCGCCCGCGCGACCCTGGGCGGCGTCTCGGGCGCAGGCGATGCGTGCGCGGACGGCGCCGTCTTGGAGACCGCGCCGCTGCAACCGAAGACGATGACCGGGATCCACCAGGCCCGCCGCTGAACGCGCCGCCTCATCCTTGGCGTGGCGGACGCTACCAGCCGCGAACCGAAACAAGCCAGCACATTGGGGCGCCCCCGAGGGGCCCCGGCCACCGCGGAGCGCACGGGTTCGGGACGCCGAATCACACCGCGCGATTCACAGCCTGTGAATCAAACGCCGGGATAGGCGCGCAGCGCGGCGCGCAAGATCTCGACGATCCGCGCCAGCGCCTCGGTGTTCAGGACGTATGCGATGCGGGCCTGCTGCTTTCCCAATTCGGGAACGGAATAGAACCCCGTCGCCGGCGCGACCATCACCGTCTCCTGCTCGTGTGAAAAGTCTGTGAGTAGCCACTGGGCGAAGTGGTCGGAGTCCTCCACGGGCAATGTGACGATTGCGTAGAAAGCACCCGCGGGGCGCGGCGTCGAGACGCCTTCGATCGCGTTGAGCCCGTCCACCAGCACGTCGCGCCGAGCCTGGTACTCCCGCACGACGTCCTCGAAGTACGACGGCGGCGTCCGGTAGGCCTCGATCGCCGCGAGCTGATCCACCGTCGCAGGACACAGCCGCGCGAAGCACATCCGCATGAACGCGTCGGTGAGCGCCGGGTTCTTCGCGAGCACACAACCCACTCGCGCGCCGCACGCCGAGTAGCGCTTCGACACGCTGTCCACCACGACCACGCGCGCGTCCGCGCACGGGAGCGACAGCGCGCTCGTCACCTTCACGCCGTCGTACGCGAACTCCCGGTAAACCTCGTCCGAGATGAGTACGAGGTCGTGCTTCTCCGCGAGCGCGCCGAGCCGCTGCATCTCTTCGTTCGAATAGACCGCGCCCGTCGGGTTGCCGGGCGAACAGAACACGATCGCCTTCGTCTTCGGGCCGATCTTCGCTTCGATGTCCGCGTCCGACGGCAGCGCGAACCCATCGTCCGCCGACTGCGTTACCGCGACGAGGTCGACCCCCGCCGCCACCGCGAACCCGAGGTAGTTCGCATAGAACGGCTCGAAGACGAGGATCTCATCGCCCGGATCCGCGACCGCCCCGAACGCGAACTGCACCGCCTCGCTCCCACCGAACGTCACGTTGACCTCGGCGGCGGTCACGTCGAGCCCGGCGCCCTGGTAGTAGGCCGAGATCGCGTCCCGCAGCGCCGGGAGCCCCTGCGACGGCCCGTACGCGAGGACCTCTTCGTCGTAGCGACGGTAGGCCTCGATCATCGCGCGCGGCGTCTTCACGTCCGGCTGGCCGATGTTGAGGTGGTGGACGTGGAGGCCGCGCGCCTTCGCGGCGTCGGCGAACGGGACGAGGCGGCGGATGGGCGAGGCGGGCATCTGCACCGCGCGGGTCGAGAGGCGAACCATCGACTGGTCGTGTTTCCGAGCCGAGGTGAGGTGTCAAGCAGAACGCCGCGGCGCTACTGCTCCGTGATGTAGAGGTAGCCGATGCACATCTCGTCGTCCGAGTTCTGACCCCAGTTCACGTCGCGCGGCGTACGACGCACACCGTCGATCACGGGCTGGTTCTCGGCGCGGTTGTCCCAGTGGCACTCGAGCATCAGCGTGTCCGCGCCGATCGTGAAGTCGATCGGTTGCTGGAGCAGGTAGCCGACCTGCCAGTTGAAGTCCCAGCGGGGGATCTCGAGCACGCACGTGTCTTCGGCCGGTTCGGGGCGATTGATGTGAATGCTCCCCTCGGTCCCGAGGTAGTGCATGTGCATCCCGGTGCCCCAGATCTGGATCTCGTTCGAGAGCAGCCACGGCGCGAGGAGCGGGACCAGCCCGTCCGGATCCACTTCGACCGAGTGCACGACGTCCGCCT
Source organism: bacterium (assembly GCA_030426505.1). Taxonomy (GTDB): domain Bacteria; phylum Myxococcota; class Kuafuiibacteriia; order Kuafuiibacteriales; family Kuafuiibacteriaceae; genus JAUHYN01. The sequence continues at coordinate 12,352 of JAUHYN010000081.1, forward strand.
GCCCCGCGGGGATCGGCATGTTGCCGCGCGACCACTCGTTGAAGTTCCAGAACGGCGCGATCAAAGCGCGGCGCTCCACCTGGTCCGCGAGCTGCCACGCGATCGTCGACTGATCCGCGCCCGTGCGCTCCGGCCCGGTGTTGAAGTGCATCTCCATCACCACCACCGAGCCCGGCTCGATCTGCAGGCCGGTGCCCGCGGGGTACTCGATCCCGAGGCTGCCCGGCGCCCACGCGCCGAAGAGCTCGACGCCCACCGCGAACGCGCCACCGAAGCACGGGTAGCCCGGCCCCGCCGCCTGCGCGTCCTTGTCGCGGAACTCCTGCGCGCCGGCGCCACCCGCGACGTAGATGTTCGCGTGGTGGACGACGCCGAGGTTCGACGGCTCGAGGTTGAAGCCGGTGACGAACTTCGTCGCGGTCTCCGGCCACTCGAGCACGAAGCAGCGGTAGTCGTCGGTGCCCTCGGGTGTGTACGCCTCGGGCGCGGGCGTCCTCAGATCGACGCGCGACAACCCGGTCTCCGCGCGCTCGAGCGGCGCGCCCTCGTCGGCGGGATCACCGAGGTGCGCGCCGAGGTCGACCCACTCCACGATCGTGTCCTTCTGCGCCTGGGTGAGGGAGCGGTTGTGTTTGTACGAATTGCACTCCTCGCCCGCGTGCCACGGCGGCATCAGCCCGGCGAGGACCTGGTTCTTGATCGACTGCGCCGCCGCTTGGGCCACCGCGGGTACCGAGAAGTCGATCGGCGCGACCTGCGCGCCCGCGTGGCAGGTGTTGCAGCGGGCGTCCACGATGGGTTTGACGTCCCGGTAGTAGACGACGGCGACATCCGGACCGCCGTCCCGCGCGACACCCGCGTCGCGATCTTGGGTCGTCCCGTCGTCATCGGAGTCGTTGTTGCCGGAGCAGGCGGCGAGCGCGAGGAGCAGGCTGAGAGAGCGGATCCGCATGGCGTGACCAAACCTACGACCTTCGTTGTAGGGGCGTAAAGCAGGCTGCACGACCGTGACATCCTCTGCACGCCTTCGGATCCGAATGTCGTGGGTCGACGCGAGGGGGCTTGGACGGGCAGGATGGTACGAACATCGCAGTGTGTGAGGGCGCGCATGGGTCGGCGCGCCCTTCTTCGCGATGGACGAAGACGGCAGACTCGGCGCGAACGAACGAAGAGAAGAACGAGGGGAACCGGATGAGAATCGACATTCGTCACGCGAGCGTTTTCGCGCTCGGACTCGCGACCGCCTGCGGGGGCGGGCTGAGCGACGCCCGACACCAGACCGGCAGCAGCCGCGTCGCCACCGCGAGCGACTACAAAGCCCTGTACGTCGCCAACACCGACCACGGCACGGTCTCCACCGTGTCCACCGAAGCCCTCGACGTCAGCGCGATCGACGTCGGCGGCGAGCCGACGCGAATCGCGCGGGCGGGCGAGCAAGTCTTCGTGAGCCTGCGACTCGAGCGCGCCGTCGCGGTGCTCGAGGAGACCGAGCGCGGGCTGAACTTCGTCGAGAAGATCCACGTCGGCGCCGAACCGTACGGCGTCGTCGCGACCGAGTCGGGCGACCGCATCTACGTGGCGGTCTCGCTCGAGAACAAGGTCCTCGAGATCGACGGCGAGACGCACGAGATCTCGAACGAGTGGGTCGTCCCCGACCAGCCGCGCTGGCTGACGATGCACCCGAATGGCGAGGACCTCTACGTCGGGTCCGCGATGAACGGGACCTTCACGCACATCGACACCGACCACGACGACCCGGTCGACATCCCGCTCCCGCGCGTCAACCGCGGCGCCGGCCCGCTCGACGTGCGCGTCACCGGTGACCCCGCGATCTCGTCGGACGGCTACTACATCGCGGTCCC
>JAUHYN010001201.1 GCA_030426505.1 bacterium
TCGGTCCTCCCGACCTCGGCCCCGGTGCCGCCCAGCGGGTACACGTCGGCGCAGTCGAGGAAGGTGATCCCCGCTTCGAATGCTCGATCCATGATGGCGATCGAGGTGTCCTCGTCGCTTCGACTTCGGAGCGTCTCCCTCGAGTCAGCGTCGCGCACTTGTGCGCTGCGCTGGACGCGGGTCACGTTCGCCTGGAACGCGACGGACTCACCGAGGTCATGTGGACCTGCTTCGGTGTCGTCGCGCTCGACGAGGGGGTCGACGGGGAGGGCGTCGCCGAATCGCTCGCCGACCGCTGCGCGATTCACATCGACCTGGACGTCGTATCGGATGCGGTCGTGCGGTCGATCGAGGGCGGCGTCTTGGATATCGACCTCGCTCCCGCGCGCGCACACCTGTCGCGTTGCGAAGTCGACGACGCCGCCGCGGAAGCTCTGTGCGCGGTCGCGATGGCGCTCGGGATCGCCTCGGCGCGGGCGCCCTATGCGGCTCTGGAGGTCGCGCGCGGCGCGGCTGCGCTCGATGGGCGAACGTCTCTCGCCCCGAGTGATCTCGAGATCGCGGCGCGGCTCGTGCTCGCCCCTCGCGCGACGCAGCGCCCCGTCGAGTCCGAGCCCGAAGCCGAAGCCCCCGCGCCCCCCGACGACACGTCGGAGCGTGAGAGCGGATCGCCCCCACCCGACGGCCCCCTCGAAGACCTCGTCCTGCAGGCGGCGAGCGCGTCGCTCCCCCGTGGGTTGCTCGAAGCGCTCGCGAGCGGGGCTCCGCGGCGCGGCGCAGCGGGTGTCGCCGGAGTGCGACGCGACGCCGCGCGCCGGGGGCGGCCACGCGGCGTTCGGCCCGGCATCCCGGGCGACGGAGCGCGCCTCGATCTCGTCGCGACGCTGCGCGCGGCGGCCCCGTGGCAGCCGCTTCGGCGTCGTCGAATCGAGGGTGAGGGGCGCGAGTCGCGTCGCATCGAGGTGCGCGCGTCGGACCTCCGGATCAAGCGGTTCGAGGAGCGTACGGAGACGACCACGATCTTCGTCGTCGACGCTTCGGGATCGTCGGCGCTGCAGCGAATGGCCGAAGCCAAAGGCGCCGTCGAGCGGTTGCTCGCGGAGTGCTACATCCGCCGCGACTACGTCACGCTCAGCAGCTTTCGTGGGGTGTCGTCGACGCTGCTCCTCCCGCCGACCAAGTCACTCGTGCGCGCCAAGCGGTTGCTCGCCGAGCTCCCCGGCGGCGGCACGACGCCGCTCGCGACCGGCATCGACGCCGCACTCGGGATCGCGGAGGACGCGCGCCGCCGAGGTCGAATGCCCGTGGTCGTATTGATGACCGACGGCCGCGGGAACATCGCTCGGGACGGGACGCCCGGACGTGCGCGTGCGCGCGAAGACGCGGTCGCGTCCGCGCGCACGCTACGAGGCAGCGGGGTCAAGACCTTGTTCGTCGACACCGCGGTGCGTTCACAGCCGCTCGCGCTGGAGCTCGCGCGCGCCATGGGCGCGGTCTATCTCCCGCTCCCGCACACGGACGCTGCCGGCATCGCGCGCACGGCGCAGATGTTGGCGGACGCCACGCGGTGAGCCCGGCGGCGCAGCAGGTCCAGGTCGGCGACCTGCGGTGGACCGTCGCGCGGAGTGGACGGGGACCGCTCCTGTTGCTCGTGCATGGCATGGGCGCGTCGCACGAGTCGTGGCGGTCCCTCGCGGCGCGGCTCGCCGAGCGCTTCACTGTCGTGGCCGTCGATCTCCCCGGGCACGGCGGGACGCCCCCCTTGTCGCGGCCCCCGACGTTGGAGCGCACAGCCGAGTGCCTCGCCGGGTTCGTGCGTCGACTCGACGCTCCGATCGAGGCCGCGATCGGGCACTCCGCGGGCGCGGCGATCCTCGCGCGTATGGCCATCGACGACGCGATCGACCCGCGGTTGCTCGTCGCGTTCAACGGTGCGTTCTACCCGTTCCGCGGCGGCGCCAACTCTGTCTTCGCGGCGGCGGCTCGGCTGATGACTTCGAGTCGAATGGTCGCGCGCGTCTTCGCCCGGCGCGCGCACGATCGCTCGCGGGTGGAGCGCCTCATCCGCAGCATGGGTTCGTCGATCGACGACGACGGGATCGCCCACTACCAGCGCCTCGCGTCGAGTCCCGAGCACGTCGCGAACGTGCTCGCGATGATGGCGAATTGGCGCTTGGAGCCGCTGCTGGAGGACCTTCCGAGGTTGCAGCCGCCGCTGTTGTTGGTGGTCGGTCGCGAAGACCACGCGATCCCGCCGATCCAGTCGCTGCGGATCGCGGGGCGGGTGCCGCGGGGGCGCTTCGTGACGATGTCGGGCGGGCACCTCTCACACGAGGAGGCGCCCGATGAAGCCGCGAAAATCGTGTTCGAGGCGGTCGCGACATCGTGAGCAACGCGCCGATTCTCTTGATCGAGGTCTTCTTGGTCCTCGGGAGTGTGCTCGGCATCGGGTTCTGGCAGCTGTGGTCGCTCCGTCGAGACGAGGAGCGCGAGCAGCCCGACGAAGAGGTCACCGATCCCGACGAGGACTACGACGACGACTCGTCCTCGACGCGCGGTACGTAGGCCGCGTTGTACAACCACGCGATTCCCACGGCGTACGCGATGACGCCGATGGCCAGCAGCGCGCGACCGAGCGGCGGCGCTGTGATCGCGAGACGCACGAACACCGTCACCACAGTGAATCCGAAGTTTCGGAACACGACGCGGAAGTCACTACTGTAGCGTAGTGAGAGCAACACGAGCGCGATGTCCGAGAAGATGAGC
>JAUHYN010000082.1 GCA_030426505.1 bacterium
CAGCACGACGTTCGTGAAGGACATGGATCTCGACATCCAGCGTCCCAAGGCGTCGACCGCGACGATCGCCTCCACGAAGGCGATTCGCATCTTCATCGCGCAGGACGGCAACACGTACATGGACGGTCAGCCGGTGCGCGTCTGGATGATCCAGAGCCGCGTCCGCGATCTGCTGTCGAGCGGATCCTCCGACTCGGTGCTGGTCGTGACCGACGGGAGCGTCGCCTCGCGGCGCCTGATCGAAGTGGTGGACCAAGCGCGTCTCGCCGGCGCGACGGACGTCGGCGTGGCGACCGAGCTGGAGGTTGGACGATGAAACGAGCCAAACACTTTCTCTTCGCGTTCCTCTTCACGACGTTGGGGTCGTCGACGGTACTCGCCGTGGTGATCGCCATGAACGAGTACGCGGAGGCGCCCGAGAAGAAGGAGATCGGCGAGGTCACCGAGATCTCGATGGCACCGACGCCCAAGCCGAAGCCGAAGCAGGCGGTCCAGAAGCCGAAGCCGAAGCCGCGCGCGAAGAAGCCGGCGCCGCCCGCGCCGTCGCTCGCCGCGATCGCGGGCGGGCTCGCGGGCATCGCGGTCGACATCCCGGCGCTCGACGTCGCGTCGCTCGGCGGCCCCACGAACGAGCTGCTCGAGACCGACGAGGAGGTCACGCACACCGGTGAGACGGTGGACGCCGCGCCGAAGCCGCGCGGACGCCGCGCGCCGGAGTACCCGAACCGCCTCCGCGAGAAGGGCATCGAGGGCTACGTGGTGCTGAGCATCGTCGTGACGAAGTCAGGGGACGTCGAAGACGCGAAGGTCCTCGAGTCGTCGCCGCCGGGCGCGTTCGACGAGGTCGCGCTCGCGAACATCCGCACCTGGCAGTTCGACCCGGCCGAGTACCAAGGCCAGCCGGTGCGCGTCCGCGTGCGCCAGAAGATCTCGTTCGACCTGAGGCGCACATGAGATCGCTCGTCGCCATCGCGCTCGTCACCGCCCTCGGTCTGTCCGGATCGATCGCGGAGGCGAAGCGGAAGAAGAAGCAGGAAGTCGACTTCCTCGCGTTGGCGACGATCATGCTCCGCGACAAACACTACGACCGCGCGGAGCAGGCGCTGATGCAGGTGAATCTCGAGGACGAGGACACCGACGTCGGGCGCTACCACCTGCTGTACGGCCTCGTGCGGCTCCACCAGAGCCTCTACCAGGACGCCGGCGACGCCTTCGAGAAGGCGATCACCGCCGGCCTCGTGGAGCCGATGATCCACATCCACCTCGCGCAGGCGCGCTACGGCGCGAACGACTACGAGGGGACGCTCGCGGCGTTCGCGAAGGCGGAGGCCAAGGCGCGCACGATCCCGGGCTCGTTCCTGATGCGCGCCGACGCGCACCACAAGCTCGGCGACAGCCGCGCCGCGTGGAACATGCTCGACGCCGGCCTCGAGACGCACCCGGACTATGCGCCGCTGCTGCGCCGGAAGGTCTTCCTCGCGGTGGAGCTCGGGCTGCACCGCTCGGCGGCAGACCTCGGTCGCGAATACATTCGAGCGACCGGCGGGACGTTCGAGGATCAGCTCGCAATCGGGTGGTCGCTGATCGAGTCGGGGAGCCTCGACGAGGGGCTCGCGTTCCTCGAGACCGCCAACCTCGAGAACCCCGGTCAGCGCAACGTCATCATGGCGCTGTCGCGCGCGTACAAGTCGAAGGCGATGCCGCGCACCGCGGCGGAGTTGCTCGAGAAGCTCGCGCTCGTGGGGGACGCGCAGCTGGCCATCGAGGCCTCCGAGCTGTTCCGCAGCGCCGGGCAGCCGCTCCGCGCGCTCGCGTTGAACGGGCGCATCGTGGACAGCAAGGCGCGCCTCAGGCAGCGCCTCGCTATCCTCCTGGACCTCGCGCGCTACGACATGATCGCGTCGATGGAGCGCGACCTCCGCCGCAACGGCCTGCTCGAAGACGACAGCATTCGCTACGCCGTCGCCTACGCGTGGTTCGAAGAGGGCGACTACGAAGCCGCCGAGCGCCTGCTCACCGGCGTGCGGGATCCCGAGCTGTTCCGGAAGGCGGCCGAGATCCGCAAGGCCATGCAGGAGTGCCGCGGCGAACGCTGGAAGTGCTGACCGAGCCCGACGATGACCCCCACAGTCGTACTCCTCCTCACGCTCGGGACTCAGGTCCCGAGCCCGCCGACCTCCACCATCGACCTGGTGGTGTTCCGCGAAGCGACGCCCGCGGCGGGGCTCGAAGTCCGCGTCGACGGTGAATCGAAGGGCGAGACGGACGACTACGGGAGCCTCGAGCTCACCGTCCCCTCGGGGCGCGTGCGCGTGGAGCTGTTCACCGCGACCAGCTCGGTCGCGACGTTGGATCTGCTCACGGACGACAACGAGGTCGTGCAGGCGATCGTCACGCTGAACGCGGAGGGGCCGCCGACGGTCGTCTTCGAGAGTTCGGCGGGGCGCGCGCCGGTCGACACCGAGGCGCGTCGCGAAGAGAGCAAGCGCAAGAGGGCGCAGGAGACGCTGCCGCCGGGCGCCGTCGTCGGGCGCATCATCTCCGCCGAGGACCAGGTGCCTGTGACCGGAGCGCGGGTCTACTTCTCCGGGACGGACCGGCAGGTGGTGACCGACGACGACGGGCGCTTCGAGGCCGAGGTGCCGGTGGGTACGTACTCGATGTCCGTCATCCACCCCACGTTCGACACGCAGACGCTCAATAACATCCGCGTGATCTCGGCGAAGAAGATCACCGTCGACGTCGAGCTCACGCCGACCGGCATCGCGCTCAAGGACTACGTGGTCACCGCGCCGTACGTCGAGGGCAGCATCGCGTCGGTCATCGAGTCCCAGCGCGAGACCTCCAACGTGACCGAAGTGCTCGGCGCCGCGCAGATGTCGGCCGCGGGCGACAGCAACGCGGCGGACGCGCTCCAGCGCGTGACGGGGCTGACCGTCGAGGACGGCAAGTACGTCCTCATCCGCGGCCAGCCGTATCGCTACACGATGACGACCTGGAACGGCTCGCCGCTCCCGAGCCCCGAGCCGCTGCTCCGCATCGTCCCGCTGGACCTGTTCCCGACCGGCGTACTCAGCGGCATCGAGGTCCAGAAGAGCTACTCCGCCGACAAGCCCGGCGCGTTCGGCGCCGGCCTCATCGATCTGCAGACCCGCGGCGTGCGCGAGGAGTCGTTCCTCGAGATCTCGCTCAGCACGAGCTTCAACTCGATCAGCGCGTTCGCCAAAGGCTTCGACTACCAAGGCGGCAAGTTCGACGTCCTCGGCTTCGACGACGGGACGCGCGCGCTCCCCGACGCCGTCGACGAGGCGACGGAGCAGGGCGCGCTGTCGCTCGACCGGCTCCCCGACGCGGAGCGCAACATGCTGAGCTCCACGTTCAGCAACATCTACAACCTCGACGAGCGCACGCTCCCGCCCGACGTCGGGCTCAACGTCACCGGCGGCACGAACTTCGATCTCCCCGCGGACGGGACGTTCGGCTTCGTGGCGACGGGGCAGTGGGGCAACCAGTGGCGCACGCAGGAGCGCATCCAGCGCTCCTTCGCGGGCACCGATTCGCTCGTCACGCGCAATGACTTCGTCGAGGAGCGGACGGACTTCGAGGCGAACCTCAGCGCGCTCGCGACGGCGGAGGCGCAGTGGGAGAAGCACAGCTTCCAGTCGAATACGTTCTGGGTCCACCAGACGCAGCAGCGCGCACAGCGCACGACCGGCATCTCGCGCGTGAGTGACGACCGCGAGATCAACAACTACCTGCTGAGTTGGATCGAGCGCGACCTGTTGGCTCAGCAGCTCGTCGGGCAGCACGACTTCGACATCCTCCGCCTCGACTGGCGCGGCCTCATCGCGCGCGCGGATCGCGACTCGCCGGACCGCCGTGAGTACGAGTACTCGCGCCGCGAGGGGCAGGACCGGTTCTCGGCGTTCGGCAACGCGGGGATGAACCGCAGCTACAACACGGTCGACGAGCTCGCGATCAACGCGGGGCTCGACGTGACGATCCCGATCTTCGACGACGAGAAGGCGTGGCTGAAGTGGAAGGTGCAGACGGGCGCGTTCGTCGAGGTGCTCACGCGCGAGGCGCTCACGCAGCTGTTCCGCTGGCGCCCGAACGACATGTCCGAGGTCGATCGGTTCGAGACCAACCCCGAGATCCTCTACGACCCGACGACGACCGGCACGCTCCTCGACTTCCGCGATCAGTCGTTCCTCGGCAGTGACGACTACACCGGAAACTCCGACGTCTACTTCGGCTACGTGCAGACGGACTTCACGTTCGCGGACACCGTGCGCGCGGTGGCGGGCCTCCACGTGGAGAGCGCGGACGTCGAAGTGCTCACCTTCCAGGCGGCGGACTCGGGCTCCGAGCCGACCACCGGCGGCTTCGACCGCCTCGACGTGCTCCCCGCGCTCGCGCTGACCTGGTTCGTGTTCGACGAGCTCCAGGCGCGGGGCACGTACGGGCGCAGCATCTCGCGCCCGGTGTTCAACGAGATGTCTCCGGCGGCCTTCTTCGATCCCGACTCGGGCCAGGAGTTCCTCGGCAACGTGGACCTCCTCCCCGCCACGATCGACGCGGGTGACGTTCGGCTCGAGTGGTACCCGTCGTCCACCGAGTCGCTCTCGATCGCGGGCTTCACCAAGCAGTACACCGATCCGATCGAGCAGGCGGCCGTACAGCGCGCCGGCTCCGGGACGGTCTCTACGCTCCAGAACGCGAAGCACGGCTCCGTGTTCGGCTTGGAGTTGGGCGGGCGCCTCGACCTCGAGCGCCTCGGCGACCTGCACGAATCGCTCGGCTTCCTCGAGTACGTCTACGTGCAGGCGAACGTCGCGTTCATCACGTCGTCCGTCGAGCTCTCCGATCAGGGCATCGCCACGAACGCCGAGCGCCCGCTCGTCGGTCAGGCACCGTACGTCATCAACATCCAAGCCGGCCTCGACGGCGAGGACCACGACGTCGTCGTGAGCTACAACCAGATCGGCGAGCGCCTCTTCCAGACCGGCACGCTGATGCAGCCCGACTTCTACTTGCAGCCGATCGGCACGCTCGACGTCACGTGGACCTGGCGCCTGTGGGAGTACGGCGCGCTGAAGGTCGGCGGCTCGAACCTCCTCGATCCCACGTTCACGATCCTGCAGCTCGACCGCGTGTGGCGTGAGTACAAGAAGGGCCTCACCGTCGGCGCGAGCTTCAAGCTCACCCTCTGATCCGCGTGGGGTAGAATCGTCGGCGTGGAGCGCGGTGTCGATCGCATCGTCCTCGAGGACGTGACCTGGGAGGTCGCCACGCGACGCCCCGCGCACACGCCCCACATCGCGCGCCTCATGGGCTACGACGAACGCACGCGCGGACCGTCCGAGCGGCGTGAGATCCCCGGCGCGCGCGTCGCGCTCATCGTCGAGCTCGGCCCGCCGCTCGGGATCTACGAGCACGGACAGACGACGCCGAGTCACTTCGCGGGCGGCTTCGTCGCGGGCCTCGACGACGCGCCGAGCCTCACGACGCACGACGGGTGGCAACGCGGCGTGCAGATCGATCTGACGCCGCCCGCGGTGCGTCGGCTCTTCGGCGTCTCGATGGAGGAGCTCGCGCGGCGCGTGACGCCGCTGAACGATCTGCTGAGGCCCGAGGACCGCAGCCTGCCGGAGCGCCTCGCGAGCCTCGGCACCTGGGGCGCGCGCCTCGACACCGTCGAGCGGTGGCTCGAGGGACGCATCGTCCGCGGCGCGCCGGTGGATCGCCGCGTCGCGTGGGCGCTCGACGCGATCGAAGCGAGCGGGGGCAACCTCGCGATCGCGACGATCCAGGAGACCCTCCAACTCAGCCGCCCGCACCTCGCGCGGCTGTTCCGCGAGCACGTCGGCGTGACGCCGAAGCTCTACGCGCGGCTCGTCCGGTTCGAGCGCCTCACGAAGCGCGTCACGCACGACGCGCGCCCGGACTGGGCGACACTCGCGACCGAGCTCGGGTACTTCGATCAGTCGCACCTCGTCCGCGACGTCCGCGCGTTCGCCGAGGCCACGCCGACCGAGCTCGTCGCGCAGCTGAACGGCGGACCCGCCAGCGTGTAACAAACGTCCAAGACGCGCGCGCGCGACGCATGCGAGCGTCGGCGCATGACCAAGATCGATCCCATCCCTCCCGGCCCTCGGCTCATCCCGTACCTCAGCGTCGCCGGCGCCGAGGCCGCCATCGCGTTCTATCGCGAAGTCCTCGGCGCCGAAGAGACGCTCCGCATCGCGATGCCCGACGGGCGCCTCGGCCACGTCGAGCTCGACCTCCCGGGCGGCGTCCGCGTGTACCTCGCCGACGAGTTCCCGGAGGAGGGCTTCCAGAGCCCCGGCACGCGGGGCGGCACGACGGTGAGCCTGGTGCTCTACGTCGAGGACGTGGACGCCGTCGCCGAGCGCGCCGTGGACCGGGGCGCGCGCCTCGAGGGCGAGATCGTGAACGCGCCCCACGGCGAGCGGACCGCCAAGCTCGTGGACCCGCACGGCCACCGCTGGATGTTCGTCGCGCGGCTCGAATCGCTCACAACCGAAGAGATCCTGAAGAGATACGGGCAGTAATCGGCCGCGTCGAACCGGTCTCCTCGTCGAACCCGGAGCCCGACGCGAGCGCCACCGAGCTCGCCCCGAACACTTCGCTGATCGTCTTCGACCGGCGCGTTCGCCGAGGCCGCGCTCGACGCGCAAGACGGCGCCGACATCGAGCTCCCCGCCGACGCCGGCGAACTCGAGCTCTACTTCGACGTGCCCGGCTTCTCCGTCCGCTCCTGGTACTGCGGCTGCGACACGCAGTGCTCGCAGGACAACTACGCGCGCGCGTCGGGCCAGTTCCACGCGCACGCCGCGTACGACAGCCGGTACGGCGAGAACGACCATCCGCCTCATGGCCTGCTTCAACTCCTGCACCGTCGGCCCGGTGACGTTCCAGGACGCGATCTACTACGAGGTCGACGGCGAGACGTACTGGGACAACAACGACGGCGCCAACCACGCGCTCGAGATCGACACCGAGTACCACTGAGCGCGTCGTCCGTGGTAACCGCGAGGCCGTGATCCGGGCTCGCGCCAAGGCGCTCGCGAAGCGCGCCCTCCCGAAGCCCGTCTTCCACCGCCTCAACACGCTGCGCAAGCAGTGGCCACTCGCGAGCGCGCGCCTCGCGTTCGCGCGCGCCGGCACCGACCCCGCGTACCTCCCGCCGGATGCGCTCCCGCGGATGCAGACGCGTTACCCGCCGCTGAACACGTACCGCTACGACCCGGACGCGAAGGAGAAGCGCGGCCGCGCGCGCGCCGCCGACATCCTCGCGCACGCCCCGGGCGCCCGCGCATTCCTCGAGCTCGGTTGCTCGGACGGCATGGTCAGCGCGTTCCTCGCCGAGCGCGGCGAAGCGACCGGCATCGATCTCACCTCCCGCGGCTTCGACGCGCGCGCGACCGAAGCCGGCGCGCGGCTCTTCGAGATGGACGCCGCGAAGCTCGACTTCGCCGACGACAGCTTCGACGCCGTCTTCTCGTACGACACGATGGAGCACTTCGCGGACCCGCGCGCCGTGCTCGACGAAGCGCTCCGCGTGCTGCGCCCGGGCGGTGTTCTCTACCTGTTGTTCGGGCCGCTCTACGCCTCACCGCGCGGGCTACACGCGTACCGCACGATCACCGTCCCGTACTGCCACTTGTTGTTCGATCGCCCCACGCTCGATGCGTTCGTCGAGACGCTCCCCGACGCGAAGCCGATCGCGTGGGACGCCGTGAACGGCATGAGCGTGACGGACTTCCGAAGGTTGTGGTCGGGCGTCGAAGATCGCGTGGAGCGCGTGGTGTACGAGGAGCGCATCGACGTGTCGGCGCTCGATCTCGTGCGGCGCCACGCGTCGTGCATGAAGCGCGCGACGCCGCATTTCGACGATCTGGTGGTGTCGTCGATCGAGGTCGCGTTCCGCGCCCGCGATCGACGCTGATCCTCAGGTCCAGACGACGCCGGTCTGCGCGCCGACCATCGATTTGTCCCGCGCGATGCCGACGATGTACGTCGCGAGCAGGCCCTGGTCGCCGCTGCCGGTGACGATGAACGCGCGCAGGTCTTCCGCCGTGAACTCGTCGGTCAGGGCGCTCGTCGGGTGAGGATCGCGACCTCGACGTAGTTCACGCGGAGCGCCGCGGGCCCTGGGCCGTTGCCGCGCCCGACGCGCGCGCGGACGCCGACGTGGACCGACCCGTCGGGCCCGACGAGCTGGGCCGCGCGCGCCAGGCGGATGTTCTGGAGGTGCTGATCGGTCTCGTCGAGGTCGTGGTCGGTCTCGCCGATGTCGCTCCAGGCGCCGAGCTCGAAGTCGTAGCCGGAGAGGATGTAGCCCGGCTCGGGCGCGCCGGTGCCGGGGACCGTCACGCCGTAGCCGCGCGCGCCGGCGAAGACGTCGAACTCGACGCTGTGGATGGTCGCGCCTTCGGGGAGCGACGAGGCGAACGTGGCGACGAACGACGGGCGCTCGTCGGCGCGGGGGCGCAGGCGCCGCGGGCGGTCGAACGACGCGTTCGCGTCCAAGCTGTCGAGCGGGAAATAGAGCATCGAGTCGTCCGGTCGCGGGGTCACCGCGTACGTCGTCGAGGGCGGCGCGGTGTCGATGCGGAGCGGGTCGCTCGTCCACGCGCCGTCGGGCGCGAGCTCCGCGAGGCTGCCGTAGGCGCCGGGGGTGGTGTCGAGCACCACGAAGCGACCGCGCGTCGCGTCGTACGCGAATGACGCCGCCGCCCCGGTCCGCGGAGCGACGCCGGTCGTCGAGATCCGGGTCCAGGTCGCGCCGTCGAACGCGTAGGGCACGGCGAGCGCGCCATCGTCGATCAGCGCGACCACCGCCCCGCGGATGGGATCGAACGCGGCGCCGAGGACGTCGGGCGCCGGGAGGTCACCGCGCGCGGTCCACGCGCCGTCGAAGCTCCAGGTGTCGATGCGCGGGCCGCTCCCGTCGATCCCTCCGAACAGCAGCGTGACGCCGCGGCTGGGATCGTAGGCGAGGGTGGCGCCGGCGCGTCCCGGCGGGCGGGGCGTGAGCGGCGCGGCGCGGAGCCACGCGCCGGAGAGGAACGTCCAGAGGGCGTCTTCGAAGACGGCGCCGAGCGTCCGGCCGCCGAAGCCGACGAAGCGCCCGGCGCCCTCGTCGTACGTCAACGCGACGCCGGCGGGCGGCGCGACGGCGTTGGCGTGGTGCGCCCACCCGTCGGGGCCGAGCGTCCAGGTCCGGCGGTCGTCGCCGTCGATCGGCGTGCGCCCGGTGTGGAGCATGGTCGTTCCGTCGGGCGCGTACGCGAAGGCGGGGATCGCGGCGTTGTTCGGCGCGCGGCGCGGCGTCACTTCGCTCCACCGCGCGCCGTCCCACGTGAAGAGATCCGAAGCGTCGCGGCTCCCGCCGAAGACGACCTCCGCGCGCTGACGGTGATACGTCGCCGCGACGTCGACGGCCCCGTCCGGGCGGAGCCCCTCGTTGGGCGCGGCGCTCCACGCGCCGTTGGCGTAGACGAACACTTGCTGGGAGTTCGCGCCCGACGGTCGCGCGCGATAGAGCCACAGCGCGTCGCGCGCCTCGTCGTAGGTCACCGCGGAGACGAAGCCGACGTCGGCCGGGAGCGGTCCGAGGTCGGTCCACTGTCCGGTGCGGAGTCTCCACAGGTGGTTCGGGGCGTTCGTGTCCCGCGGGACCAAGTACACGTCGCCCGAAGGGGCGTACGCGAGGAGCGGCACGGGGACGGCGCCGGGCGCGACGGTGCCGGTCGTGACGACCTCGGTCCACGCGCCGTTCGCGTAGGACCACAGCTCGTCCGCGCCGCTCCCCTGGCCGCCGTAGAGGAGCGTGCGTTGACCGAGGATGTCGTGCGTCATGCCCGCGCCGTCGCGCGGCGAAGGGCCCGCGGTGGTGCGGAGCGCCCACGTCGATCCGTCGAAGCCGTGTGTCGCGCCCGCCGCGTCCACGACCAAGATCTCGCCGAGCGCTTCGTCGTAGGTGACCTGGTTGTTCGACGGCGACGGCACGACGACCTCGCGCCGTGACCACCGCGCGCCGTCCCACTCCCAGTGATCGTCGATCGCGGCCGCGGTCCGTTGCGACGGACGCTCACCGCCGAAGAGCACGACGCGATCGCGGCCCGCGTCGTAGACGAGCGCGTGCCCGACGCGCGGGAAGGGCGAAGGGCCGTCTTCCGTGAGCCGGAACCACGCCGCGCCGTCCGTCGTCCACAGCTCGAGTGTGTTGGACGAAGGGACCACGTGCAGCGGGCGTTCGTTCGTGGCGTCGTAGACCGCGTTGACGCCGCAGCGCGGTCGCGGGCCGACGACGGGCCGCTCGACCCAGGTCCGTGTCCCGGGCCCGCGCTCGTACACTGTGTCGTCGGCGCAGAGGATCAGGCGATCCGAAGCGGCGTCGAAGGTGAGCCCCGTGGCGCCCGGCGTCGCGGCCGACCACGTCGTAGCTGTAGGTCGTCAGGCCGCGGCCACCCAAGCCGAGGAGGACGAGCTCCTCGGCGTCGCGGTCGTAGGCGAGTTCGAACACGGCGGAGACATCTAGGTCGGTCGGGCGCTCGACCCAGGTGTCACCAACGAGCTCGAGGTGTCCGCAGCCCGGCGCGAACAGCGCGATCCGGCTGCGCGCCGCGTCGAACGTGGCGACGGGGCCGTCGCCCCGACAGGGCGTCTTCGCGGTGTGGAGCTCGCGCCACTGGGTCCCGTCGTGGATCCATGTGTCGTCGAGGCGGACGGATCCGCTCTGTCCTCCGACGAGCACGATCCGCTCCGTGATCGGGTTATACGCCATCGCGGCGTTTTGGCGCGGCGGGGGGTGCAGCCCTTCGGTGTCGAGGCGGGACCAGCGGGTGCCATCGTGGACCCACGTCTCGTCGGAGCCGCGCCGCGGGGCGCCGTTGACGCCGCCGAACAAGAAGAGCCGGCGGCGGGCCGAGTCATACGCGAACGCGGAAGCGATGAACGCGCCCGGGTCCGGGCCGGCGCTCTCGAACTCGAAGATCGGTTCACCGACTGCGGAGAGCGCGTCGTCGTCGACCCGCGCGAGCGCGGCGCGGTCGTCCAACGCGACCCGGTCGCGGATCGCCGCGTGGAGTCGACGGCTGGAGAAGGGGGCGGGGGTGAAATAGGCCGAGTGCGGGTTGGTGCCCGGGCCGAACGTCGCGACCCAGCGCTCGTCGACGACCGGGACCCGCGCACCGCCCCCGGCGCTGACGAACGCGTCGACGATCGTGTCCGGGACCGTGACGTCCAAGCGACCGTCTTCGTCCGCGGCCCCCGTCGCGATCGGCGCCGCGGCGGGATCGTCGGAGTCGAAGATCTCGACCTCGACGTTCGGCGAGGCCTCGCCGAGGAGGTGCGTGGTGCGCATGTAGCGCGTGCGGCGGCTCCCCCACGGGACCCGCTCGAGCACGAGGTACTCGAAGCCGGCGCTCGGCCCCGCGTCGCGCGGGCCGCCGTCGCGCGCGCCCGCGTCACCGATCGCCGCGTCCGGGTGTGAGGCGTCGCCCGTGCTCGGGTCCGGGCGGCCGAGGGGCTTCGATTCGCCCTGGCAGGCGAGCGCGAAGAGCAGCGCGACCGGGATCGTGTGTTCGGCGCGCACGCGCGTGAGGATACGCGGTGCGGCCCGCGATGTGTACTCAGCCGCGCTTGCGATTCGCGAAGTAGCCCGGGTCGACGGTGAGGCGCTCCGGGATGCGGAGGCGGCGCTCCGCGATCTCCTCGCGCCGGTTCGAGAACAAGAGCGGCGTGTCCTTCGGGAGCGTGAGGTTCTTCGGCAGATAGAGCGTGGCGCACGCGGGGCCACCGCCCGCTTTGCCGAACAACTCGAACAGCGCCACGCGATGGACCGGCAACCCGAGCGCGTCGAGCGAGGCGACGAACGCGTCGGTGACGCCGTCCGGCACGAGGACGCCCGGCCCGACTTGGCGCGAGTTGCCCGCGTAGAACTCGACGGCGTCGTCGCGCCCGATCGGGACGATGCACCCGCGGGGCAGGGCGTCGGCGACGCGCTCCGCTTCGCCCTCGACGAGGCCGCCCGCGAAGTGGACGAGCTTCGCGTCGCCCGACTTGGGGCGCGCGCCGAAGTGAACGGTGTCGCCGTGGAAGTGCGGGTACACGAGCTCGGCGTAGATGCGCTGGTCCTCGTCCACGCCTACGAAATCCGCGGCGTACGTCACGCCCTCGAGGCTCGAGCGCATCGTCTTCTCGTCGAGGCCGGCGTCGTAGCGGCCCTCGACCGTGTGCGTGAGGACGACCTGATCGCCGACCACGGCGACGTCCGCCATCCCCTCCCACCGGTGCGGGTTCACGCCGACATCGAGCTCGAGGTCCGCGAAGGTCGCGATCGCTTCGAGCAGGGCCTCGTAGTACGCGACCTCGTCCTGGCGGTGCGCGAGCATGTTGGGGAGCACGGCCTTGAGCGAGCCCTTCTCGACCGTGACCCACGGGCCGTTCGCGGAGAAGACGCGCCCGGTCTGCACGTCGTCGAGGTGGCCGAGGACCGCCTGCTCGCCCTCCGCGCGGATCGCGCCGGAGGCGTCGACGTGCAGCGCTTCGTGGTCGAGGAAGGGATCGTCGTCCTCTTCGAAGTCGAAGAACGCGTCGCCGCCGAACTTCACGATCCCCTCGCAGATCGCGATCCACTCGTCGAACGCGCGGCGCGGCGAGTACGCCTCGTGGGTGACCTCGCTCTTGTAGTTGGCGCCCGCCTTGTTGACGGTGGCGGGCACGGGCGGACGAACGATGAAGGTGGTCCCGTAGACGTTCGCGAGGATGTTGGCCATGACGACGACGCCCTATCAGAACGCTCGCCGCTTCGTCACCCGAACCTTCGCGCGCGACGCGTCAACACGTGCAGGCTCACGCCGCCGGTCAGCGTCTGCCCCGGGACGAGGACCGTGCTGTTCGTCTCGAGCCCGGAGAGGATCGCCGCGCCGCGGATGCCACTGGCCGGGATGCGCTCCGGGTCGGTGAGCCACAGCGCGCCCTCGGGGCCCAGGGCGCGCTTCGCGAACCGGAGCACGGTGCGGAGCATCCCGTCTTCGTAGAGGACGTCGGAGGCGAGGCTCAGATCGTAGGTCCCGAGGTCCTCGGGCGGCGCCGACCAGTCGAGCTGCGCGACCTCGATCTCGAGGCCGTTGCGTTCGGCGTTCTTCGCGATGAGCGCGAGGGCCTCCGTGCGGCCGTCGGTCGAGGTGACCCGCGCGCCGCGCGCGGCAGCGACGAGCCCGGGCGCGCCGAGCCCCGCGCCGATCTCCAAGACGTTCAGCCCCTCGAAGTCGACCTCCGCCGCCGCGACGTACCGCACGAGCGCGCGGGCGCTCGGCCACAGGTACGCCCAGTACGGATCGGTCCCGGCGCGGAGCGACTCCGTGGCGAGCGAGGTCAGTTCTTCGATCTGCTCGATCTCGAGCGTCACGTCGCCCGCGGCGACCGTGAGGACGACGGTGTCGAGATCGGTCATCGGGGCGGGGGCGCGCCGCGCGGCGAGGCGCGCGACGCAGGCCTTCGGCGACGGTCAGCGGCGCTTCTTGGCGGGCGCGCGCTTCGCGGTCTTCTTCTTCGTCGACGCCTTCTTGGCGGTCGCCTTCTTCTTCGAGGCCTTCCGCGCGGGCGCCTTCTTCTTCGACGCGGCCTTCTTCTTTGAGACCGCCTTCTTCTTCGAAGCCTTCCGCGCCGGCGCCTTCTTCTTGGAGACGGCCTTCTTCTTGGAGGCGGCCTTCTTCTTGGAAGCGGCCTTCTTCTTCGGAGCCTTCTTCTTGGCGGCGGCCTTCTTCTTCGCGGGCGCCTTCTTCTTCGAAGCCTTCTTCTTGGAAACGGCCTTCTTCTTCGTCGCCTTCTTCTTGGCGGCGGCGGCCTTCTTCTTCGCCGCCTCCTTCCGCTTCTTCTCGGCGGCCTTCTTCGCCGCGGCGGCGGCCTTCTTCTTGGCGGCGGCGGCCTTCTTCTTCTCGGCCGCGCGCTGCTTGGCGATCCGCTTCTTCTCCTGCTCGCGGCGCTTCTGCTCCGCGGCCTTCTTCGCGGCGAGGCGCTTCTTCTCGAGGTCCTTCTTGCGCTTCTCGGCGGCCTTCTGCTTCGCGAGGCGCTTCTTCTCCTGGTCGAGGCGCTTCTTCTCGGCGGCCTTCTTCTTCGCGAGCTTCTTCTTCTCCTGGTCGAGGCGCTTCTTCTCGGC
>JAUHYN010000083.1 GCA_030426505.1 bacterium
ACCTCCCTATTTCCTCCCTATGGTAGCGTCGTGGCTGCCCGGGAGTGGGGCTGTGAGGCGCGAGAAGGGCACCGGAAGCATCCGCGAGACGTCGGCGGGCCGCTACGAGCTGCGCTGGCGTGACGAGGCCGGCAAGCGGCGCTCGAAGACGCTGCCCGCCGGTACGACCAAGCGGGACGCTGTGCGCTTCCTCCGGAAGCAGGTCGATCGCGTCGACGACATCAAGCGAGGCCTGCAGAAGGTCGGAGCGGCCGACCACACACTCGGCGAGCTCTGCGACGAGTGGATGGCCACGCGCGGAGGCGCGAAGCGCAGCGCGGAGTCGGACCTCAGCATCATCCGGGCGCATCTACGTCCGGCGTTCGGCGACCACCTCCTCAAGGACATCACGGTCCGCGGCGTCGAGCGCTTCAAGGCCGACCGTCGTGGGGACATCAGCGACAACACGATCAACCACCACCTGACGTTGCTCGGCACGATGCTTCGCTACGCGAAGGAGATCGGCTGGGTCGACGACGTCATCCCGATCCGCAAGTTCAAGCTGACCGAGGTCGCCTACAGGTACCTGGAGACGATGGAGCAGATCGACGCCCTCCTCGAAGCCGCGGCCGAGGACCGAGCGGCGGCGCTCCTGCGTCCGCTCTACGCCACTGCGGTGTACACCGGGATGCGCCTCGGCGAGCTCGCTGGTCTCCGCGTCAAGAACGTCAACGTCGCGCGTCGCCTCATCACGGTGCGCCACTCGTACGACGGAGCGACGAAGAGCGGGCAAAGTCGGCACGTCCCGATCCTCGATGCGTTGTTGCCGACGCTTCGCGACCACCTCGCAACCGTTGAAGGCGAGCACGTCTTCGTGAGCTCGACCGGTGGCCCGCTCCGCAAGGATGGCCGTGCGTTCGACGAGCAGTTCGATCGCTGTCTCCGCCGCGCCGGGCTCGGTGCGACGGACGACGACGGCAAGTTCACGCCCAAGATCACCTTCCACGATCTGCGGCACACGTTCGCGTCGCACTGGGTGATGAACGGCGGGAGCCTGTTCAAGCTGCAGAAGATCCTCGGACACCAAGATCCCTCGACGACGCAACGCTATGCGCACCTCGCGCCGCATGCGTTCGACGAGGATCTGGCCCGCATAGGCTGATTCGAGCGCGATCACGCTGGTCTGACCGGTTCTGTCAGACGGGTGTGTTTGGCTCACGCTCCCTTGGCGTCACTGGCCTCACCGGAGTCACGCGGACCCTCGGGAGCACTAGAGAAAATTGGGCAAACCGGCCTGCGGCGCAACCGCGGTGCCGTATGAAGGAGAGCAGATGACGGGGACGAACCGTAAACTGTCGATGCCGGATCGCGTCGACGACCTCGAGGACTTCGGCTTCTACACGGTGAAGGAGACGGCGCACGTGCTCCGGCTTCCGGAGAAGCGCGTGTATTGGCTGGAGGCCGAGGATCACATTCCTCGCGCGGAGGGGATGGGCGGCTCGCTCCTGTTCCTCGGCGCGACGATCAAGGACTACGTCCGCTTGATCAAACAGAGAGCGAGGGAACGACAGGAGAAGAAAGGCGGGCTCGGGGAAGCTGGTACCTCCCCCGAACCCAAGTCGAAGAGCGCTTAGCGGCAACTACCCGACCGAGGCTGAGTGTAGCCACTCCCCCGGGCGGGTCAAAGCACCGGCCCCGCGCCTTGGCGCGCGTGCCTGACAGGGAGAGCCAGATGGCATCACGCAGACCTCGGGTCCGCCTCGCGGACTTGCATCACAACCGATCCAAGGCGCGTCGAATTCGCGCAGGGAAGCACAACAAGGCCCCGGCGGCGTCGCGCCCGGAGACCTTCCAGCTCGAGAAGACGCGGTACAGCTACCGGGTCCGCTGGCCGCAGAAGTCCAACCGTCGCGCGGGCTGGATGGTCGGCGACGAGCAGCGGCGCCTCGAAGCCGCGTCCCTCGCGCTGCAGCTGGCCAAGGCGGTGGCGTCATGAGCGGCGTCGACCTGAAGCCGTACCTGGTCACGGCCACCGTGACGACCACGGTCTACGCGGAGAACGCACGCAGCGCGCTCACCACGGCCGAGTCCGCCGTGGAGCACGGAATCGGAGTGACGCCGCTGAGCGCGTCGACGACCGAAGGCGAGCACGACGAGGTCCTCTCGATCACGTTCGGAGGTGCGTCGTGAAAGGGCGCGCGAAGCGACGGGAGCAGCGCACCAAGGTCCGCGCGGCGAAGCGCGCGTCGATGCTGCGGGCGGGCGGCAAGAGCAAGTACGCGCGCAAGGCCGAGTACTGCCTTGCGCGCGGCGTTCCGGCGATCACCGTCGTCGACAAGGCGGCGGCGTGGGGCGGCTCGAACGAGACGTCGCGGCAGCCGTGGTGGTTCCGCTGTCCGAACGACGACGCCTGGCAGTGGCTGGGCCGCTGCAAGCCGGCACGCAAGCGGCGCGCGCGGCGGCGCGGCGGTCGAGGACAGGCGCGCCGAAGGGCGGTGGCGTCATGAGCGAGGCCATCACCGTCAACGGCACCGCGTCCGCCCCCGTGACGATCGAAGTCGCGTGGGGTGGCGACCCCGAGGACACCGGCGCGTCGCTGTACGTGGCCGGCGAGTGGCTGGACGCCGTCTCGATCCCGGTCGAGCGCGGCAACGAGAAGACCTCGTGCGAGCAGGCGCTCGCGCAGGTCATCGAGCTCGCGTCGCAGGTCGGCACCGGAGCGGACCTGTTCGACGCGCTGCCGGCCGAATGGACGGAGGCGGGCTGATGATGTCCGTACAGCAACGCGGCCCCTACAGCTCGCTCCGCGCGGCGGTGGCGAGCTTCTTCGAACGTCCGCTCCGCGACGTCCCCGCGTTCGAGCACGCGCAGGACTGGCGCGAGGAGGTGAACGTCTGGCTGCGCGAACAGCGCATCCCGTCGCGCCTCTTCGTGTTCGAGGCGACGCGCGTCCCGACGGCGCTGTCGAGCTGCCTGATCCTCGTGTTCGGCGTCGCGCGCGGCGGCTACCACTGCGTGATCCAACAGGGCGACGAGCTCGTCCACGATCCGCACGCCAGCGGTGACGGCCTCGAGCGCATCACCCACGTCGGGGTCTTCGCGGACCTCGATGCGTGTGCCTCGCAGCGCAACCGCGATCCGTTCACGCGCCAGCCGGACACGTCCCTCGGCGCGCGGCGGCTGCGGCTCTGCGACCACTGCGACGCCGTGCACTCCTCACGGGTGGGCGGCTACGCGACCCAGTTCTGCAGTCGAACCTGCGCGGACGAAGCGCGCGCGGCGGTGCGGGCATGAGTGCGTGGGAGATCATCGAGGGCGAGGCCCTCACTCGGCTGTGTGCCATGCCGGACGAGAGCGTCGACGCGGTGGTGACCGACCCGCCGTACAGCTCGGGCGGAGCGTTCCGCGGTGACCGCACGAGCGCCACGTCGATCAAGTACGTCCACACGAGCGTCAAGAAGCAGCGCCCCGAGTTCCTCGGCGACAACCGCGACCAGCGCGCGTTCGTGCTGTGGTGCACGCTCTGGCTGTCCGAGTGCTACCGCGTCGCGAAGCCGGGCGCGCCGATCGTCGTCTTCACGGACTGGCGACAGCTCCCGAGCACGTCCGACGCGGTGCAGGCGGGCGGATGGGTGCAGCGCGGCGTCATTCCTTGGGACAAGGGCCTCGGCTCGCGTCCGAGGATCGGCGGCTTCCGCAACCAGTCGGAGTTCATGATCTGGGGTTCCAAGGGGCCGCTCCCGTCGCGCCGTGACGTCGGCGCGCTGCCGGGCGCCTACCACTACTCGATCAAGCACTCCGACAAGCACCACATCGCGGGGAAGCCGACGGCGCTGATGCGCGACGTGGTGAAGGTGTGTCCACCGGGCGGCGTGGTCCTCGATCCGTTCGCGGGGTCCGGCACCACGATCGTCGCGGCGCTCCACGAGGGGCGACGCGGCATCGGGATCGAGATGTCGACCGACTACGCGGCGATCGCGCGTGACCGCTGCGCGCAGGTGGAGGCCGCGTGATGGGCACCGTCTACCTGATCCACTTCGACGAGCCGTTCCACCACGCGCGGCACTACCTCGGGTTCTGCGAGGACGGGAACCTCGCGGCTCGCTACGAGCGGCACCAGGCCGGGCGCGGGAGCAAGCTCCTGCGCGCGGTCGCCGCGGCGGGCATCGGCTTCGAGGTCGTCCGCACGTGGGAGGGCGTGGACCGCAACTTCGAGCGCGCGCTCAAGAACCAGCGCAACGCGCCGCGCCTGTGTCCGCGGTGCAGGGAGGGGCGCCATGGACCCGCGATCGGTGCGTGCGGTGCGCCTCGTGCTCGCGACGTTTCCGGGCACGCAGATCGAGCAGGTGACGCTCATGCGTGAGGCGAGCACCTGCGTGTGCGGCGTGAAGACGCGGCGCGACTTCTGCTGCTCGGCGTGCGCCGAGGACTACGCGGCGTTCTCCGACGCCGTGGAGCGCGACAACTGGAAGGACCGACGATGACCACGAAGCGCGTCAGCACGAGCGAGCTCAAGGTCTACAAACGGTGCCGCGAGGAGCACCGCATCAGCTACCCGCTGGGCGTGCGGCCGGTGGCGCGCCCGTATGCGTTCCGGTTCGGCACCGTGTTCCACGCGGGCCTCGAGACCTGGTGGACGACGCGGTCGGTGCACGCCGCGCTCGCGCACGCCGACGAGGTGGCCGATAAGGAAGACCTCGGTGTGTTCGAGCGCGCGACCGTCGAGGCGCTCCTCATCGGCTACGACGCGCGGTGGGCGCCCACGGCGGACGAGTACGAGACGATCTCCGTCGAGGAGGGCTTCCGGCTCCTGCGGCCCGGACCGTACGAGCTGGTCGGCTACTTCGACGGGCGCGTCCGCCACATCCCGACGCGGCGCAACCTCGTCCTCGAGCACAAGACGACGAGCGAGGAGATCGATCCGTCGGGGCTCTACTTTCGCAAGCTGGCGATCGACGACCAGATCGGCCTGTACATCGACGCCGCGGAGTCGCTCGGGTGGACGACCGACGGCGTGCTCTACGACGTCATCCGCAAGCCGACGCTGAAGCCGCACGCGGCGACGCCGGCGGATAAGCGGAAGTACCGAAAGACGGACGGCAAGCTGCACGCGAACCAGCGCGAGCACGACGAGAACCGCGACGACTACGCCGACCGGCTGGTCCAAGCAATCGCCGCGAAGCCCGACGCGTACTTCCGGCGCTACGAGGCGGTGCGTCTCGAGAGCGAGCGCGAGCGCGCGCGGCGCGACATCGACCGGCTTGCGCACGAGATCCTCAACGTTCATCCGGAGGAGCCGCAGCCGCGGACCCCGGACAACTGCAGGCGGTACGGGCGGATGTGTCCGTACTTCGACGTCTGCACCGGCACGGCCGAGCTCACGAGCTCGCGCTTCGTGTGGAGAGAATGATGGCAACGAAGAAGAAGCAACGGAAGCCCGAGGACATCGCGGCCGACGAGGTGATGCGCGCGCTGACGCGGTTCCAGACCTACGACACCGACGGCGTCGTGAAGGTGCTCGCGTCGGCCGCGGCGCGGTGGGGCGTGGAGCGCCAGCTCGCGAAGCGGCTGTCGGGGCAGGACGTCCCCGCGATGTTCGAGCGGCTGTTCGCGCAGGCGACGGCGGCGCCGCCGGTGGCCTACGCCGCGATCGAGACCCGCTACGACGGGGGCCGTCGATGAAGGTACGCAGCGGCAAGATCGAGTCGCCGTATCGGGTGCTCCTGATGGGGCCGGAGGGGATCGGCAAGTCGACGTTCGCGGCGGACGCCGAGGCGCCGATTGTCCTCGACTGCGAGGGGAGCACCGACGAGATCGACATCCCGCGCTGTGGGATGGACGACGGGTCCGCGCCGGCCACGTACGCCCACGCGCTGCACTGCATCGAGTGGCTCGCCACGAACGACCATCCGTTCAAGACGCTGGTCGTCGACACGGTGGACTGGCTCAACGCCTGGATCGAGGCGCACGTCTGCGAGAAGGCCGGCTGGGACTCCATCGAGGCGCCCGGGTACGGCAAGGGGCAGGTCGCCGCGGCGGAGGAGTGGCGGCGCTTCCTCGCGCGCCTGGAGCGCCTGCAGCGTGACAAGCGGATGCACGTGCTCTTGCTCGGGCACGCGCACGTCAAGCGGTACACGCCGCCCGAGGGCGACGGCTACGACCGCTTCGACCTGAAGATGCCGGAGAAGTGCGCCGCGCTCGTGCGCGAGTGGTCGAAGGCGTGCCTGTTCGCGCAGCTCGAGGTCGTCGGGGCGGAGAACAAGAAGGACAAGAAGGTGCGCGGCATCAGCACGGGGCGCCGCGTGCTGCGCACCGAGGAGAACGCGGCGGTGCGGGCCAAGAACCGGTTCGACCTGCCGCCGATCATCACCTTCGACCGCAGAGCGTTCGCGACGTTCGACCGGTACCGCCGGCAGGACGTCGACGCGGAGTTCGAACGCCTCGCCTCGGCGAGCGCGGACCCGAACAAGGTGCGCGAGTGGTTCGCGCAGCAGCCCAACCGGGCGGAAGCGCTCGATGCCCTCCGGGCTCGAGTCGCACAGGAGAAGAGCAAATGAGCAGGATTCCGGAAGGCATCTACCGCGCGCGCGCGGACTACGACTCGGCGATGTTCGGCGAGACGTCGAACGGCAAGCCGTACGTGCATGTGCGGTTCATGATCGTCGGCGGGGAGTTCGACGGGCGCACTCTGGGGCGTCGTCTGTTCCTGTCGGACGCGGCGATGGCTCGCAGTGTGGAGTCGCTCGAGTACGCGGGCTGCACGTTCGCGGACAACGACATCACGAACCTCACCGGCCTCGGCCGGCAGGACTGTGAGATCGAGGTCGAGCACCAGCACAACGCCGAGAAGGGCAAGACGTACGCGGAGATCAAGTGGGTCAACGCGGCGTCGGGCGGCGGCGTGAAGGAGGAGGACAAGCTCGACCGCGGCGGGCTCTCGTCGCTGCGCGAGCGGTGCCGCGGGACGCTCGCGGCGCGGCGCGCGGGCAACGGCACGTCGACGGTGGGCTCGGCCTCCGACCCGAACGACATCCCGTTCTGAGGGCGCCGCGATGACGAAGCGCGAAGAACAGGAGCAGGAAGCCAAGGCGGTTGCCGCCGTGGCGAAGACCTTCCGCGAGGTGCTCATCGAACTCGACCAGGCCGCGTCGCTACGCGCGGCCGTCGACGCCGGTGTGCCGCTGCAGCGGAAGCGGGCGGGCGTCGTCACGAAGGGCGATCCGCTCGAGGCGATCGCCGACGTGCAGCGCCTCGAGGAGAGCGCGATCAACAAGCTCGCGCGGCTCATCGTCGGGCCGGCCACCCACGCCGCGGTCGCGGTGATGGGCCGGGTGCAGGCCGGTGAGATCGAGATCGTGCACGAGGGCGGCGAGTACGTCGCCAAGGAGCGCGTCGGATGAGCGGGTCGGGAGGGCGGGGGATGCAGCTGCGTGCGTACCAGGGGCAGGCGATCGAAGACGTCCGGCGCGAGTTCGCGACCGGCGCGCGCGCCGTGCTCCTCGTCCTTCCGACCGGTGCAGGCAAGACGGTCGTTGGCGTGGCCATGGTGCAGGGGGCGCTCGATCGAGGCCTCCGCGTGCTGTGGCTCGCGCCGCGCCGAGAGCTGGTCGATCAGGCCGCGCGGCGGATGCCGGGCCGCGTGGGCGTCGTCATGGCGGGACGGCCGGCGGACCCCGGCGCGCCGGTTCAGGTCGCCAGCATCGACACGCTCACGTGCCGCGGCGACATGCCGCCGGCGGACCTCGTGATCTACGACGAGGCGCACCACGCCGCCGCGGTGACGCACCAGCAGCTGTTGCAGGCCTACCCGGACGCGCGGGTCGTCGGCCTCACCGCGACGCCTCAGCGCAGCGACGGCACCGCGCTGGGCGACGTGTTCGACCGCCTCGCGGTCGGGCCGTCCATCGCCGACCTCACAGAGCTCGGCCACCTCGTGCCGTGCGACGTTCTCGCGCCGGCGGACGCGGGCGAGACGCTCGCGGCCGAGCCGGTCGACGCATGGATCGAACACTCCGGCGGTCGGCCCGGGTTCCTGTTCGCGCCGACGGTCGCGAAGTCCAAGGAGTACGCGGCGACGCTCACCGAGCGCGGCGTACTCGCGGCCCACGTGGACGGCAACACGGCCAAGAAGAAGCGCGACTGGGCGGTCAACGCATTCCGGCAGGGGAAGATTGACGTGCTGTCGAGCGTGTTCGTGTTCACCGAAGGCGTCGACCTCCCGCGCGCGTCGGTCTGCATGTTGGCGCGCGGCTGCGGCCACGTCGGCACGTTCCTGCAGATGGTCGGGCGTTCGCTGCGTCCTGCACCCGGTAAGGAGCGCGCGCTGCTCATCGACCTCGTGGGTGCGGTCCACCTCCACGGGCTGCCCGAGGACGACCGCGTCTGGTCGCTCGAAGGCCAAGCCGCGCGCCTGTCGGACCGTCTGCCACCGGTCTGCCAGTGCCTCAAGTGCGGCGCGGTGTTCCGGCCGAACGCGCGCCGCGCGTGCCCGCGGTGCGCGTGGGAGCTCCCCGCGCCGGAGGCACCGAAGGTCGAGGCGCGACCACTTCAGGATCTGCGCGAGCGGGTCCGCGACAGAGTCTTCCGCCCACGGGCGAGTGAAGAGGAGAAGGCCAAGGCGCTACGGCGTCTCCGCGAGACTGCGCAGATGCGTGGCTACAAACCCAAGTGGGTTGGGATGCGCTACCGCGCGCAGTTCGGCGAATGGCCTCGGAGTTTGTGATGGAAGAAGAGATGAACAGCGCGCTGATCGAGCTTTCGAAGACGGTGCTGGTCGAGCTGCAGCAGCTCGGGCCGGGCGCGTACTTCCGCGCGTGCGCGATCATGGAGGGGATGCTCATCGCGCAGCGCGAGCAGGCGACGCGCGAGGACCCGCTGCTTGGGATGAACATGACGGCGCTCGTGCACCGCGTCGCCAACGCGGGCCGGCAGGTCGGCGCGTTCCTGATGAGGCGGTGACGTGGGTCGCGGAGCACAACGCGAGTCGCGGATCCAACAGGACATCCGGCTGGCCATCGGTGCGATGGAAGGCATGGTCGCCTGGCGGAACAACGTCGGCGTGCTCACCGACCGCCAGGGCAACCGGATCCGCTACGGGCTGTGCAACGGCTCCAGCGACCTCATCAGCATCGTGACGATGCCGGAACGGGTCGTCGTGCCTCGCGGCACCGGGCGCTTCATGGCACTCGAGGTGAAGGGTCCCGACGGGGAGACGACGGAGGAGCAGGAGCGGTTCTTTCGGCTCGTGCGGCGGCTCGGTGGGTTCGCGTGCGAGGTGCGGAGCGTCGAGGATGCGGCGGCTGCGGTCGTGCGGTGTCGTGCGGGGTGCTTCGAGTGATCGCGACGGAGATCGGCACGGCCGGCGACGTTGGGCATGGGTGGGCGCTGCGCATCGGCGCGGACGTCTACATGCAGCTCGTCGTCGTGCCGTACGAGGCGGGACGCGGGTGGTTCGTGTCCGACGGCCGAGGTCGCGCGTTCGAGTTCGTCTCGAACGCGGACACGAAGGAAGAAGCGGAGGCGCACTACCACGAGGTGGTGGAGCTCCACGCGGGCGAGTAAGGCGCGCGCGCTCGCTACGGCGGGCTGCGCGCGCGCTGTGCCACGTGCGCAGCGAATCAGTGGGTGTAGCTGTGGAGATCAGCAGCTACTTGAGCGAGCACGCGGTGGGCATCGGGATCGTCGTGGCGAGCGTGCTCCTGACGGGCGCCGCGGTGGCGTGGCGTGCCGTGGAGTACCGACGGCGGTGGAGTGGTCGCCGCGTCGGAGGGAAGGACGTGCGCGTCGGCGAGGGCGTGGTGCTGTCGTCGGCGCTGGTGCGGGACCTCGCGGAGGCGATCGACGCGATCCGCGAGACGTACTGGACGACGTTCCACCGGTGGGGACGCAACGGCGAGGCGGTCACGGACCTCCTCGACTTCAGCGTGGAGGTGGTGCGCCCGGGCAACGTGCGGACGCCGACGGTGCCGGCGGGGCGGCTTCGCGACGGGGCTGTCGTCGGCGGCTCGATCCGCGTCGAGCGTGCGCTGCCGTGGACGGCCCCGCGTTACGTCGCGGTGGTGACGGACGAGCGCGCGGGCGCGTTCCTCATCCACGAGGTGGTGCGCCACCTGACGCCGCTGCATCGCGGGCAGAGCGCGGACCCGCTGCACGTGCTCGACCTGTACGCGGATCTCGAAGCGCAGGCGAAGCGTCGGTACGCGGAGGCCGCGCGATGAAGGTGCGGGTCGATGCGGTGGAGGAGCCGGGCCTGTCGCGCGCGGTCGAGTCGATCGCGGCGCACCTGCGCGGCGAGCAACGTGGGGTCGTCATGATCCTCGCGCGGCTCGAGGTGAGCGCGGCCGATCCCGACGTGGACGCGGACCGCGAGGTCGACGCGAAGCGGCGGGAGATCGAGCGCTCGCTCCGCGGGCTGGGCCTCGGCGTGGGTGACTACGCCGAACTGTTACGCGGGCTTAGCTCGCGCTCTCTAGACGAACTGAGATCGGTTCTCGACGCTGCCGGCGTCGAGGAAGGAGGTGCCCGATGAAGGCGATGAACACCATGATCACGGACGAGACGATCCGCCAGCTGATGCGGGACCTGGACGCGGCGCGTGCGCGCGCGGCGTCGCTCGAGGCCGACCTGTACGAGCGCGATCGCGAGCTCACCGAAGCGGCCGAGGAAGCGCAGTCGCTACGCGCGGCGTTGGCCGAGGCCGACGCGGAGCGCGCGGCCGAGCACGACGGCCGGCTCTTCGTGGGGTGATGGTCTACGACATCCAGCAGGGGGTGCCGATGTGCGCGACGACCTGCTGCACGATCTCCTGCTGGTGTCGCGGCCGAACGTCGAACCACGGGCCATCGTCGGAGCGGCGGATGTCGCATGAGGGCCAGCGCGCACGCGCCTCTCTTACGGCTTCTTTGGAACTGGAGAAGAGCTTTGGTAGTTGACCGAGTTGTTCCAGATACACTTCCATTTCAACATCTTAACCCGAGAACCGATGTTCGGGTTGAGGTTTTTTCGGTTGAGAGTTCTTCTTCCCGCTGGAGCCTCTCGTGACGGCTCTCGAGATCACGCTCGGTCGGTTCGCGAACAAACCTAAGGGGCGATCCGTGGTGCTGCCGGAATGGAGTCCGGCAGCGCTCGCGGACGCCCTGCGGGGCATGTCTGACGAGAGCGACTGGTGGGCAGCGCACCTGTTCGAACGCGACTATCGGGACCAAGACAACTGGCTGGTCGCACACGCGGCGGCGATCGACCTCGACTACCACCTCGATGGGAAGCACGTCCTGATCCCAGACGATCACCGTGCGTTCATCGAACAGTTCATCGACGACGCTCCGGGAACGCTGTTCCACTTCACGCCACGCGGCCTGCGGTTCATCTTCCTCTTCGACGCGCCGTGCACGGATGCCGATCTGTGGCAACGCGCCGCGCGCGGTGCAGCAGCCGAGGTCGTGTCTTGGGCGAACAAAGCGGGCGTCGCGGACGGCAAGGCATGGAGTCTCGATGTCGATGAGGGGGCCAGTTTCGATCACGCTCGACTCTTCTGGGGACCGCGCGGGTTCGACGTCATCGTGCTCCGCGACTACCCGTGCGCGGCGGGCGACCTCGCCGCCGTGGCGCCTGTAGAGCGGGTCATCGCGCCCACGACGCCGCGGGCGGAGGTACCGGCCGGGCGCCAGCACGAGCCGTACGTGCAGCGCGCCTTGGACGCAGAGGTCGCGGCGGTGGTGCGGCTCGGCGAGGGGGAGCGCAACGCGGGGCTGAACCGGGCCGCCTTCAACCTCGGGACGTTGGTCGGTGCGGGGGTGCTCGACAGCGGTGAGGTGGAGGCTTCGCTCCTGGCCGCGTGCCGGGCGAACGGGCTAGTCGGTGACGACGGGGAGCGGGCCACGCTTGCGTCGCTGAGGAGCGGCCTGGAGGCCGGAATGAAGGAACCGCGGGAGCTGCCGGAGCGTGCGCCGCCGGAGGGACTCCCCACCGATGTGCGGAACCCGGGCGCCTACGCGCGCGCGGCGGTCGCCAAGGCGGCCGACGCAGTGCGGGCGAAGACGGTCGGCCTTGAGGAGGCCGCCAGGTCGACGGCGCGCTTCGTCACGGGCGGATGGATCGCCCGCGAGGCGGTGGAGAGCGCGCTGCAGCTCGCGGGCGAGGACACGGGCGCCGCGGCCGCGGAGGTCCGCAAGGCTGTCGCGTCGGGGCTGGGCGACGCTCGCGGGCCCGTCATGGAACCTGGCAGCGCGACGCCGGCCGCGGCGGTCGACGCATCGAACGCGGTGCTCCCCACGGCGGACCATCAGCACGTGGCGGCGACGTTCCTCGACGCGCGCGGGCGCGATGGTGAGGGGCGCGCGTTGCTGCGTCGGTGGCGTGGGGATTGGCTTCGATGGAAGCGGGGCGCCTACCGCGCGATCGAGGAGGAGCGCGTTGAGGCGGAGCTGTGGCAGCACCTCGGTGGGCTGTGGGTGCCGGGCAAGGAAGGCCCGGTGCCGTACAGCCCGAACGTCTCGAAGGTGACGAACGTGAAGAAGGCGCTCGCGGCGATCCCGGGCGTGCTCCTCGACGCGGACCTCGAGCCGCCGTGCTGGATCGGCGAGGGCACGAGGCAGGTCGGGCGCGACATCGTGGTCTGCGCGAACGGCGTGCTGGACCTGCCCACGGGCGCGCTCGCGCCGCTGTCGCCGGACCTGTTCGCCACATCGGCGCTCGACGTGGAGTGGAATGCGGAGGCGCAGACGCCGACGGAGTGGCTCCACTTCCTCCACGACCTCTGGCCCGAGGACGACGACGCGATCCAGCTCCTGCAGGAGTGGTTCGGCTACTGCCTCGCGGCGGACACGTCGCAGCACAAGATGCTCTGGCTCATCGGTCCGCGGCGGTCCGGCAAAGGGACGATCATGAAGGTGCTCACCGAGCTCGTGGGGCGCGCGAACATCGCGGCGCCGACGTTGAGCTCGCTGTCGGGCTCGTTCGGTCTGCAGCCGCTTCTCGGGAAGACGCTGGCCATCATCGGCGACGCGCGGCTGAGCGCGCGCGCGGACCAGGCGGTGATCGTGGAGCACCTGCTGGCGCTCGTCGGCGAGGACCCGATCGAGGTGAACCGGAAGAACAAGGCGACCGTCACCGCGGCACCCTCGGCCCGCATCGTGCTCGTGTCGAACGAGCTGCCGCGGCTACAGGACACCGCGCTGGCCCTGGCGGGCCGTGTGTTGCTCCTGAACATGACGCGGTCGTTCTACGGCAACGAGGACGTTGGGCTCGCTGAGCGGCTTCTCGAAGAGCTCCCGGGCATCCTGTCGTGGGCGGTGAACGGGTGGCGGCGTCTGCGCGCGCGCGGTCGGTTCGTGATGCCGGAGGCGAGCCGGGATATGCTCGACAGCTTCACGGAGCTCAGCTCGCCGATCGAGTCGTTCCTCGCGGACTGCTGCGACGTCGGCGACGCCGCGGCGTGGGTAGCGAAGGACCGGCTCTACAACCTGTACCGGCAGTGGTCCGAGGCGCAGGGCACGAGGCCGAAGGGGAAGGCGGTGATGGTGCGCGACATCAAGGCGGTGCGGCCGGAGGTGCAGAGCGTACGGCTGCGGGACACGGACGGGAACCGGTTCTACGCGCTGACTTGCCTCGATGCGAAGGGTCTCGCGACCGTGGACATCGAGACGTGATGGTCCGGGGTCGAGGCGTTTGGTCCGGGGTCGGTCCGGGATCGGTCCGGGGTCGAGATCCGGATTCCTTAATGATTTCAATACCCGGTCCGGGGTCCTGGGGTCGAAACGGAAACTGAAGATCATAGAGATCTCGGAGGCCTCCAAGAGTGATGTGTGAAGAGCAATACGGCGCAGACCCCGGACCCCGGACCTCGTCAACGATTCCAACGGGTTGGACTGATTCGACCCCGGACCCGACCCCGGACCGAGGCCTGAGGCCAGGAGATAAACCATGACTGTACGACATCCGATCATCACCGACATCGAGTTCGACGTGGAGGCGCTGGTTCGTGCTGCGGAGCGCGCTGCGCGCGCGAGGATGCGGCGTAGGGGGCTCGCGAAGGGAGAGAACCTCACTGGGGCGGGGGAGGCTGCGGCGCGGGAGGCGGAAGCTGAAGCGGCTCGTCAGATGCGGGAAGGGAAGGGGGTTCGATGGTGTCTCGTCTCTCGATCCCATCCCACCCTGACGCCCGTTCGTCCGTTTTCTCGACCTCAGGTCCCAGGCTGCGAGAACGGGATCG
>JAUHYN010000084.1 GCA_030426505.1 bacterium
GTAAGGCAGCAGCAGCGCCTCGTGGCTGGTGTAGAAGCTTGCACTCTTCAGCTGAGGCGCATGCTCGGGATCGATGCCGCAGGCTTCCATGAAGTCGAGCGCTTCACCGATCCGGTTCGGCGCCCCACCCCGCCAACGCGATATCAGCTCACCACACCGAAACCCGCCGCGGAGGAAGATCAGGATCGCGAACGCCGCCACGCCGAAGAAGAAGCGCGGGTACACGATCCCGCGGCCCGTCATCACGCCCAGGCCGGTGATGACGACGGGGCCGACGAAGAGCCCGAGCGCGAGCGGGTTGGTCTTGAGGTAGTCGAAGAACCCGAGCGCGCCGAGCGCGCCGGCGACGATCACCGCGAACACGCCGAGCACCGCGATGCCGCCGAAGCCTTCGATCAGGCTCATCACGGTCTCGATCGCGGCCCACAGCGGCGTGGCGAGCCCGACCGCGGGCGACGGCTTGTTCACGAAGAAGTCGATGACGTCCGTGAGCATCGGCGCGTGGAGCAGCAACGTCACCGCGGCCGCGCCCGGGAACGCCGCGAGGGGCGCGATCCACGCGCGCGCCGGGCGGACGTTCTTGAGGAGGTACGGCGCCACCACCACGGCGTGCCCCACCGCCGTGAAGACCATCGCGAGGTGCGCGTACGTCCCGAGGCCGCCGACGATCGCGTACGCGACGAAGTACTTCGGCTTCGACTCCCGCAACCCGCGGTGCATCAGGTACGTACACAGGATGCTCGCGAGCATGATCGCCGTGTAGCCGCGCGCGTTCTGCGAGAACCAGACGTGGTGGTAGGAGACCGCGAGGAGCGCCGCCGAGAGGAACGCCTCCTTCTTCGACGTGACCTCCTGGCCGAGTTGGTACAGCGCCGGGATACACGCCGCGCCGAGGATCGCGGCCCACACCCTCAGCGTCCACGGCGACTCGCCGAACACGTCCATCGTCGCGCGAGCGAGCAGGCTGTACAGCGGGTGTTGGTTGTTGCTGTAGAAGTGCGTGAAGAGATCGCCGAGCGGCTTGCGGACGTAGCGGACGAGCGACAGGACCTCGTCCGTCCACAACTGGCTGTCGAGCGCGATGAAGCGCAACACGACGGCCACCACCGTCAACGCGACGAGCGCGCCGCGTGTCACGTTCCAATCCGGGCGCGCCAACGAGGCTCGAACTACCGTCCAATCGGCCTGGTGTCCAACCTGGTCGCGCGGCCATCCGCGGGACCTGGTAGGGTCGCCGCGTGCGGCGATTCGGCGTCCTGGCGCTGGCCCTCGGGGCGTGTATGCCCGCGCCGGATGTGACCGGCGCGCTCGCCGCCCACGTCACCGGCCCCGCGTCGACGGTCGACGGGTGGTACCGTTTCTCCGAAGGTCCGACCCGCGCGCCGAACGGCGACGTCTTCTTCTCGAACCTCCCGAGCCGGACGATCCACCGCTGGCATACGGGAGGTGACGTCGAGACCGTGCGCGACGACGGCGAGATGACGAACGGCCTCGCGGTCGGTCCGGACGGGGTGCTCTACGTCTGCGAGCCGTACCGGCGCCGCGTCATCGCGATCGACGGTGACACCACACGCGTCGTCGCCGACGCGTACGACGGCGCGATCCTCAACAGCCCGAACGACGTCTGGGTGAGCGCGCGCGGCGTGTACTTCACGGACCCGCGCTACTCGAAAGATCGCGAGATGAAGCAGGACGGCGAACACGTCTACTTCGTCGCGCACGGTTCGAGCGAGGTCGTGCGCGTGGCGAATGACCTCGTCCGCCCGAACGGGATCGTCGGGACGGACGACGCCCTCTTCGTCGCCGACGACGGCGTGGGCAAGACCTTCCGCTACGACATCGCCGCCGACGGCACGCTGTCGAACCGCACCCTCGCCGCCGACGCCGGCGCGGACGGCCTGACGCTCGACGAGGACGGCCGCCTCTACGTCGTCACGGAGCGCGTCGAAGTGTTCGACGGCGGCGCGCGCGTCGCGACGATCGAGACCCCGTTCCGCCCGACCAACGTCACCTTCGGCGGCGAGGACCGGCGCACGCTGTTCATCACCGGGAAGTGGGTGGTCCACCGCGTCCCGCTCGACGTCGCCGGCGCCATCACGCGGACGTCGACTCAGTCCGAGTCTTCGAGCCCGCGGAGGTAGCCGAGCCACTCGCCGCCGCCGCGCGCGAGCAGCAACGTGGACAGCGGCAGGATCCCGCGACGCAGCCGCGGGTCGTCGAGCCCGCGCGCCTGTACGATCCTCGACAGCATCAACGCCGGTACGGCCGGGGCGCCGACCCGCCACTTCCACCGGTCAGCGAGACCCGCGTACTCCGTGCGCTTCGCGGCGAACGTACGGCCGAGCTCGAAGCGCTCGCGCACGGCGTCCATCCACCCCACGTCGCGCCGCACGACGACGCGCGCGTCCGAGACCCAACGCAGCGGGCCCTCGCGCGAGGCGAGCGCCGCGTTGACCGCCGACTCCTGGAAGTGTGTGCGCCAGTCCAAGTCCAGCCGCTCCAGCGCGCTCCGACGGTAGCCCGCGTTGTAGACCGAGAGCGACGGCGCGACGCCGTCCGGGATCGGGCTCGCGTAGCGGTAGAGATCGATGATCGAGAACGCCCACTCGAGATCCGAAGCGTCGTCCGGGACGTCGATCGCGCCGCCGACCGCCGCCGAGTGATCGAGCGCGCGGGACATCGCCGCGACCCAGCCCGCACTCGGGACGCAGTAGTCCTTCGTGACGAGCACCTTCTCGTGCGTGGTCTCCTGAATCGCCCGCGAAGCGAGCTCGAGCGGCGAGCGTTGGCCGAAGTTCTTGACGAAGCGGACGCCCGGGTGGCGCTCGAGGTCGCCGTAGTCGATCGCCGGGTCGTAGGTGACCACGACGTCCGCCGCTTGCGGGGCGAGCGCGGCGAGGCAGCGATCCAGCGCCGCCGCATCACCCATTCCGATGACGGCGACGCTCGGTCGGGTCACGCGCCCTCCCGCTCCGGCGCGACCGAGAGATCTTCGGGGTGCGTCCCGGTCCAGTAGCCGAGCCACTCCCCGAACGACCACGCGAACACCATCAGCGCGAGCGGCCCGAGCGAGCGAATGAAGCGCTCGCGCAGCTCGCTCGACTCGAATGCCTTCGTGGTCATTCGCTTCAAGAGAACGGCGGGGAGGAGCGGCGATCCGATCCGGTACTTCCACTTGTCGCGACGGCCCGCGAACTCGAGCCGCGACGCCCCGAACAGGCGCCCGAACACGTAGCGCTCGCGAATCGCGGACGGCAGCGTGACGTGCCGACGCATCGTCACGCGCGCCTGGTCTTCGAGGTGGAGCGGCCCGCCGATCTCCTTGAGGGCGTCGTGGACGACGGTCTCGAGGAACATCGACTTCCACTCGACGGAGAGCTTCTCGAGGTCTTCGCGCCGATACGCCGCGTTACAGACCGTGAGCGTGGGGCTCGTCGCGATCTTCACCGGCCGCGCGTACCGGAAGAAGTCGACGAAGTAGAACGCCCAGTCGGTCGGCCCGGCTTCGTCGCGGATCTCGATCGTCCCGCCGACCGCGCCGCACGGCTTCTGCAGCGCGACCCACATCGCGTGCGCCCAGCCGGGGTCCGCGATGCAGTGATCCTCGGTGAGCAACACGTACTCGCCGGTCGTCTCCTTGATGGCGCGCGCGGCGAGTTGGAGCGGCGAGGTCTCGTCGGGGTCGACGAAGAAGCGCACGTCCGGAAACTCGTCCGCGAGCGAGGCGACGTCCGCGAGGCGCGGGTCGTACGCGAGCACGATCTCGAGCGGCGGCACGTTCTCTTGGGCGCGCAACGATTCGAGGCACCGCTTCACGTCCTTGCGGCTGCAGATGCCGACGAGCGCGACGGAGAGCTCCGGGCGGGTCACGACTCTGCCTCTTCCCCGGCTTCGGGCGCGCGCGCAACCCGGAGGCCTCCGATGAGCAACAGCCCCACGACGCCGGTGACGGCCATGAGTACGAGCTGCACCGCGTGGAACGCGAACGCGATCACCGCCGCGCCGTCGGGCGTGACGCCGAACGGTTTGAGCCCGAGCTTGAAGCCGGCTTCGAGCGTGCCGGCGAAGCCGGGGGCGGCCGGGATCATGATCATGAACGCGCCGACGCTGGTGGTGAAGTAGCCGGACAGGAGCGGGAGGTCTTCGCGGTAGCTCGTGAAGAGGTACCACGCGAGGAGCCCGGCGCAGGTCCAGTACACGAGGGTCACGGCGAGGAACGGGATCAGGCGCGAGGGCTTCTTCAGGACCATCGCGCCGTCGATGAACTTCTCGAGGAGGCCGATGATCGCCTCGGTGAAGCGCGCCGAGATCGGCGTCCCGATCTTTCGAATGAGATTGATCGCGGGGCGCCGCGCGACGCACGCCACGATCAGGAACACGAACGCGCCGCCGAAGACGGCGGGCGCGCCGATCATCACGGGTTGGAGATCGTCGAGGAGGGCGCCGGTGGGGATCAGGTTGAGCGCCACGAAGAAGAACGCGAGGTTCGCGATCCCGTCGGCGATGCGCTCCACGACGATGCTCGCCATCGCGCCCGCGAACGGGACGCCCGCGCGTGTGAGGAGTACGGGGCGCACGAACTCACCGAGGCGGAGCGGGAGAAAGAACGTCGCCGGGAAGCCGATGGCGCCCGCGGCGTAGATCGCGCGCGTCGGCGGATCGCCGAGCGGCTTCACCAGGATGCCCCAGCGCGCGATGCGCAGCGCCTGGAGGACGAGGTGGCCGGCGAGGAAGAGCCCGACGACGGTGAGGTCACTGTCGAGGAGCTCGTGCGCGACCTTCGTGAGGTTGACGTCGTGGAGCGCCCACCACAGCGTCAGCGCGGACCCCGCGACGGCGATGAGGCCGTTCACGGCGAGCTGGAGCCCGCGCTTCTTCTTTACCGGCGGAGCGGCCTCCGTCATCGGGCGACTACTTATCAGGTCGCGTGACGGCGCGCCTCATCACGACCGCATTATCCGAACGCGGAGGCGAGGCTTCCCCCGGGGTGCGATCGACGCCAAGGTCTCACGCGGTGGACCGGGAGACCGTCGCGCGCCTCGAGGCGTTGAACGCCGCGTTCTACGACGCCGTCGCCGAGACGTTCTCGGCGACCCGTCGCGCGCCTTGGCCCGGCTGGGCGCGTGTCCTCGACCGCGTGGGACCGATCGGCTCCGTCCTCGATGTCGGCTGCGGCAACGGGCGGTTCCTCGCGTCGCTCCCGGACGCCGTGCGGTACGTCGGCGTGGACCCCTGCGCCGCGCTCCGCGCCGAGGTCCCGCGCCGCGACGGCGTCGAAGTCCTGGCCGGCGGCTGGGCCGACCGCGGCTGGGGCGCCCGTACCTTCGATCTGGTCGTCGCGTTCGGGTTGCTCCACCACGTGCCGTCCCGCTCGAGGCGGGCCGAGCTGATCGAAGCGCTCCGCGGAGCGTCGCGTGGGTTCGTCGCGGTCACCGCCTGGCGCGTGGATCCCGCGCGCGCCGTCGCCCCGTCCCGCGCCGGGTTGTCGCCCGATGCGCTCGAGCCGAACGATCACCTCCTGACGTTCGGCCACGAAGACGCGCTGCGGTACTGCCACGCGATCGACGACGAAGAGATCGACGGGTGGTTCGACGACGTGATCGACACGTTCGAATCCGACGGGCGCGACGGCCGCTCGAACCGCTACGTCGTCGCGCGCGTATAGGCGATCATTCGGCGAGCGGCAGCGGCGCCTGGTCGAGGTCGAACGGATCGATCCGCCGCACCCAATGCACTCCGAACTGCGGCCTCAGCGAACGCAGCATCCCCATGTCGCAGCTCTGACTGCGGTGCCCCTTCGAGATATCGAGCGCCGCGTCGAGGCACCACCGGTTCGGCGCGCCACACGGCTTGTCGGAAGTGAACAGCTCCGTGGGCGCCGGGGCGTCTCCCCCGCCCGCGACTCGATAGAACCAATACTTGTTGAGCAGGTGATAGACGTACGGGACGCGGTGGGCGCCCGGGCCCTTCGACGCGCGGCGCACGGCCTCCGTCGCGAAGCGCGACGCGAGCTGGTGCTCGGGGTGACCGGTGAATCCGTTGTTCGGATCGAAGGTGATCACGACCGTCGGCTTGAAGCGCCGGATCTCGCGCTCGAGGCGCGCGGCCGGATCGCCCGCGTCGATCCACATCTTCCCGAGCTCCGGGCGCGACGGGAAGCTGCTCACCGGGAGCGGCGCGTTGTAGTAGCGGTAGTGGACCAGCTCGGCGCCGAGCGCGTTCGCGACATTCGCGAGCTCCACCACGCGCACCGAGCCGACGTCCGGATCGCACCCCTCGGGGCGACAACACTCGCCGCCGTCGCCGGCGTTCATCACCGCGAGCAGACACGGCGTCTCGTGCCCGATGCACGCGCGCGCGAGGAGCGGGCCTCCCAGCATCTCATCGTCGGGATGCGCCGCGACCCACATGACGCGCGCGCCCTCCTCCGCGAAGACGTCGTCGATCGTCTGCTCGGGCGGCGGCGCCTCGGGCACCGTCACGCACGACGCGAGCAGCAACGGGAGCAAGCGCTTCACGGGAGCTCCACGCCGAGCGCTTCCAGCTCCGCTTCGGCGCGCTCCGCCCAACCCTTGTTCGCGATCGGGCTCGCCGGGCTCGGGTGGAGGATGCGACCGATCCGTACGTCCATCCCCTTCAACGCGGTCGCGAGGCGCTTCTCGGCGAACACGCCGACGCCGATCGCGAGCTTGGGCTCCAGCAGCTCGACCGTCTCGCGCAGCGCGGCGTCACAGATCTCGAGGAGCGGCGTGCGCTCGGCCACCGGGAGCTTGTCCGGCGTGAAGTTCTTGCCGCTCGCCTCCATGAACACGAGCGGGCAGTAGTTGCCGACGTAGAAGCGCGAGAAGAAGTTGTCTGCCGCGCCGAAGCGATCCCGCGCCCAACCCCAGATCCGCGCGCCGCTCACCTCACTGCGCGTGCAGTCGAAGCCGTCGATCGGGCGCTTCGGGTGTTCGTTCTTCGGCTTCTTCACCTTGCCGGTGATCCCGATCCAGTCCCGCGCGAGCGCGACCTCTCCGAACGGGACGCCGGTCTGCGCCATGCCCCACGGCCCGGGGTTCATGCCGAGCAGGACGTAGTCGCGCAGGCCCTCGAACCTCGACAGGTACTGCTCATGCGGCGCCCACGCGTACTGGAGCGGATCGTAGACGTGCGTGACCGGCTCCGCGAACGTGA
The DNA here is from genome assembly GCA_030426505.1 of bacterium. Lineage (GTDB taxonomy): Bacteria > Myxococcota > Kuafuiibacteriia > Kuafuiibacteriales > Kuafuiibacteriaceae > JAUHYN01. The sequence continues at coordinate 7,177 of JAUHYN010000084.1, forward strand.
GCGCGGAGAGCTTCTTGCTCATGCGCTTGGCGATCTTGGCGAGCGTCATCAGTTCATCCCCCGGATGATGCGGAGCTGCTCCTCGAGGTCGAGCGTCTCCTTCTCCCAGTACACCTCGGAGTTGAAGTGCGGGAACGAGCGCGGGAACGCCGGGTCCTTCCAGCGGCGGGCGATCCATCCGGCGTAGCGCACGTAGCGGAGTGCGCGGAGCGGCTCGACCAGCCCCAGCCATCGCGGCTCGAAGTCACGGAACTGGCGATACGCTTCGATGAAGACGTCGCGCTGTCGGGCGCCTTCGGCGTCGCGGCCCGGGACGAGCAACCACACGTCCTGCACGGCGGGGCCCTCCACGAAGTCGTCGAAGTCGAGGAAGAACCACCCTTCGCGTCCATTCAGTAGATTGCCGTGGTGACAGTCGGCGTGGATGCGGTGGTACGGGACGTCCTCGGCGAGCTCGTCGTAGACGTCGGCGACGGCCTCGACGACGTTGCGGTAGCGCTTCGCCCACTGCGGCGGGAGAAAGCCCTTCTCTTCGATGAAATCGAGCGCGTCGAGCGCGTAGGTCTGTCCGTCGAGGAAGCCGCGGTGTTCGGCCGGCTTCAGCGCGCCGACGTTGTGGATGCGCGCGACCAACCGCCCGAGGATTTCGACCTGTTCGTCCGTCAGCTCTTCCGGCGAACGGCCGCCGGTCCGCGGCCACACCGCGTAGTGAATGCCTTCGACTTCGTGGAGCGACTCGCCGTCCTCGAACCTCAGCGGCGCACAGACCGGGATCTCGGCGTCGGCGAGATCGAAGAGGAGCTGGTGTTCCTCGAGGATCGCCTCGCGCGACCAGCGCCCCGGTCGGTAGAACTTCACGATGACGTGCGACTCGTCCTCGAGCATCAGATCGTAGACGCGGTTCTCGAGGCAGTGCAGCGCCATGTTGTGGCCGGTCGGGTCGAAACCTCCGGCCTCCACGGCACGGATCACCCAGTCGGGAGTGAGGGCGAAGAACAGGTCCGTACTCATGGCTCGGTCGGCATAGAGGACCGGCCGACGCGAATCAACGCCGCAGGCGATAACGCTTCGGGTCGATCTCGAAGCGGCGGATCCGCAGCCCCATCTTGCGCTCCGTGAGGCCGAGCGCCCGGGCCGCCTCGGCCATGTTGCCGCGGGACGTCTTGAGCGCGTCGTGGATCAGGTCGCGCTCGACCGCGGCGAGCGTGGCCTCCAGCCCGGCTTCGTTCGAGGTGCCGGTCGACTCCGCGGTCTGGAGCGTGGGCGGGAGGTGGTGGCCGTGGATGACGCCGTCACGCGTGAGGAGGACGGCGCGCTCGATGCAGTTCTCGAGCTCACGCACGTTGCCGGGCCAGTGGTAGACCATCAGCATGTCGATCGCCTGACTGGTAATCCGCTTGATGTCCTTGCCGAGCGCGCGCGCGTACTTCTCCACGAACGCGTCCGCCAACAGCAGGATGTCGGTGCGTCGCTCCCTCAGCGGCGGCACGTGGATCGGGAAGACGGCGAGGCGATAGTAGAGATCCTGTCGGAACGTACCGTCCGCCATCGACGTGTCGAGGTCGCGGTTCGTCGCCGCGACGATGCGGACGTCGGCGTTGATCGTCCGGTTGCCCCCGACGCGCTCGAACGTCCGCTCCTGCAGCACGCGCAGCAACATGATCTGCGTGCTCGCCGGGAAGTCGCCGATCTCGTCGAGGAAGATCGTCCCGCCGTGCGCGACCTCGAAGCGCCCCTTGCGCTCCACCGCGGCGCCGGTGAAAGCGCCCTTCTCGTGCCCGAAGAGCTCGCTCTCGAGGACGCCCGCGGCGAGCGCGGCGCAGTTCACCTTGATGAGCGGCCCGCTCCGCCGCGACGAAGCGTAGTGAATGGCATCCGCGACCAGTTCTTTCCCCACGCCACTCTCGCCGCGGATGAGGACGGTGGCGTCGCTCTCTGCCACGGTGTGGATCATCTCGATGACGGGTTGGATCGCACGGGACCGCCCGAGAATGCTCGCGGGCCCGACCTCGATCTGCTCCTCGACCTCCGCGACCGACTGCCGCGACGCCGCGGTCTGCGCGATCATCGTCGCCACCACCGTGAGCACTTCCACGAGCTGCTCGAGCTCGCCGCGATCCGTCGCGGGGACGTCGACCGACAGCGCGCCGATCGCCTGATCGTCGATCACGATCGGAACACACACGAAGGACAGCGACTCCGCACGCGCCCGCGCACCGGTGCGATTGAGGAAGTCCGGCTCGTCGTCCACGCGCTCGACGATGACCGGCTTCTGCGTGCGCACGACGGTCCCCGTCACCCCCTCGCCGACCTCGTACCGGCCGAGGTTCTGCTCGTCGGGGGTCAGGCCGAACGCCGCGTCGATCTGAATTTCCTTGGTGTCGCGCTTCAGGAGCGTCACCGCCGCCCGGACCACGCCCAGCTCGGCGGCGAGGAGCGCGAGGATGTCCTCCAAGATCCCGTCGAGGTCGATCGAGCCGCGCACCCGGCGCGAAACCTCGGCGAGGACCGGCAGCGCTTCCATCGAAGGGCGACCCTCCCGACACCGCGGTAGCGAGTCAATCGCGTTCCTACGTTTTCGTAGGACTCAGAAGAGAGAACCTACGCACACGTCGGCACGCGCCGCGGATCACGCCCCCTGTAACGCGGCACGTCGGTTGCGATAAGGTGCCGTCATGCACCGCGTCATCGCGTTTACCCTCGTAACTCTCATCGCAACGCCTGCGTTTGCCGAGGGCCCCTCCGACACCAAGGTCGCGCTCGACACCGTCTGGGTCGTCCTCGCCGGGATGCTCGTCTTCTTCATGAACGCCGGCTTCGGCCTCCTCGAGGCCGGCCTCTGTCGCGCCAAGAACGCGGTGAACATCCTCGCAAAGAATTTCACGGTCGCCGCGTTCGCCGGCCTCGCGTTCTTCTTCGTCGGCTTCGGTCTGATGTTCGCCGACGGCAACGGCTTCCTCGGGACGAGCGGCTGGATGCTGGGCGGCGCCGACAACAGCCCGCTGTCCGGGGACGACTACGCCGGCGTCTTCTCGTCGCTGTCGTGGGCGACGATCCCGCTCGAGGCGAAGTTCTTCTTCCAGGCCTGCTTCGCGATGGCCGCGGCGTCGATCGTCTCGGGCGCCGTCGCCGAGCGCATCAAGTTCCCCTCCTTCATCGCGTTCAGCGTCGTGCTCGTCTCGCTCGTCTACGCGATCACCGGTCACTGGATCTGGGGCGGCGGCTGGCTCGCCTCGATGGGCTTCTGGGACTTCGCGGGCTCGACGCAGGTCCACTCCGTCGGCGGCTGGGCCGCGCTCACCGGCGCGATCATCCTCGGCGCGCGCAACGGCAAGTTCGACAAGCAGGGCAACGTCCGCGCGATCCCCGGTCACAGTATGGCGCTCGCCACCACCGGCGGCTTCATCCTCTGGCTCGGTTGGTTCGGCTTCAACGCCGGCAGCACGATGGCCGCCGACCCGGTCGCGATCGCGCACGTCGTCACGACCACGATGCTCGCTTCGCTCGCCGGGATCTCCGGCGCCCTCGCCGCGAGCTACCTGCGCACGAAGAAGTTCGATCTCTCGATGATGATCAACGGCTGCCTCGCGGGCCTCGTCGGCATCACCGCCGGCTGCGCGTTCGTCTCCGCGGGCTCATCGGTGATCATCGGCTTCGTCGCCGGCGCGATGGCCGTCGCGGCGGTCGAGATCTTCGACCGCGCGAAGGTCGACGATCCCGTCGGCGCGATCAGCGTCCACCTCGTGGGCGGCATCTGGGGCACCCTCGCGATCGGCCTGTTCGCGGAGGCGAGCTTCTCCGCGGACGTCGGCAACGGCCTCTTCTTCGGCGGCGGCCTGGGCCTCCTCGGCGCGCAGGCGCTCGGCGTCGCAGTGGTCGGCGCGTTCGTGGTGAGCGTGTCGGTCGCGTTGTGGCTCGGCATCCGCGCCACGATCGGCCTGCGCGTCGACGCCGAGGAAGAGTACGTCGGCCTCGACCTCGCGGAGATGGGCATGCGCGCGTACACCACGGACGACTACGCCGGGATGCGCGTGGTGTCGCCCGAGGGCGCGCCGCTGCAGGTCGTGGAGTCGAAGCCCGCGAAGGTCGTCGACGCGAGCTAACCGCGGGCAGCTAGAGCGGCGTGCCCACGAGGAGGAGCTCCACGAGCTCCTTCCTCACTTGTCGGCTCGAGCCACCTCCGCCGTGTGCGCGAAACGTGAAGTCGCCGATCAGCGCCAAGAACAGGATGTGGGCGCGCTTCTTCGCAGTGCGTCGATCCAGGCCCGCTCCGACGAGGATCTCCGTCACGTAGTCGAGGCGCCGCGCGTCGGTGCGGCGTAGCACGACGCTCGCGCGCCCGTCGGATGCGCCCCACGCCCGGATGCCCGCCTCGATGCGATCGACCTCGTCGGTCGCGAACGCGATCTCTACGAGGCGCTCGAGGCGCTGGGCGCCCGTCGGTGTGCCGGCCTCGACGCGCTCGATCACTCGAGTCGTCCCGCGCCGCTCCCAGGTCTCGAGCACGGCGTCCAACAGCGCAGCCCGGTCTCTGAAGTGCCAGTAGAAGCTCCCCTTCGTGACCCCGAGTTCCCGTGCGAGGGCCTCGACGCGGACCGCTCGAACCCCCTCGCGGGAGATCGCCGCCAGGGCCGCTCCGATCCAGGCCTCGCGTCCCAACTTCGACTTCGTCTCTTCCACCATACGGTACCGTATTGACGACCCCAACGTACCGTGACACCTTGAACATACGCTACCGTATGGAGGCCCCGATGACTTCGAACTGGTCGATTGCCGCAGCCCTGCTCCTGACCCTCGTCGGAGTGCTCCACTCCGTGCTGGGAGAGCGCTTCCTCCTCGGACCGCTGATCCGCGACTTGCCTCGGGTCCCGCTCGGGTCCGCCTTCGCGAAGCGAACGCTCCGCGCCGCGTGGCACCTCACCACCGTGGCGCTGTGGGGCGTCGCGGCCGTGATCGCGCGCCCGGAGGCGGCGGCGATGCTCTTGGCCGTTACGCTCCTCGCGACGGCCGTCCTCCTCGGCGTGTGGACGCGGGGCGCCCACTTCGCGTGGCCGCTCTTCGCGGCCGCCGCGATCATGACGGTCGCCGCCCACGCCGCGCCCGTACTCGAAGGACTGCGCGTACCCGTCGCCTACGGCCTCGCGGCGCTGCTCGGCGCGATCGCGCTGCTCCACACGTACTGGGCGGCCGGCGGACGCTGGGCCGCCGCCGGCGCCATCCCGTCCGGGGCGAGCGCGCCGCGCTTCGTACCCGGACCGGTCCTCACGCTCGGCGTGGCGGTCGCGCTCGCCGCGCTGGGTTCGTGTGCGCTCGTCGCGACGGAGCTCGTGCTCCTCCCCGATTGGGTGGCGTGGGCCCGGGGCGCCACGGTGGCGGGAGGCGTCGTGTTCGTCCTACGAGCGTTCGGCGAGGGTCGATACGTCGGGTTCTTCAAGCGCCGCGTAGGGACGGTCTTCGCGCGGCGCGACACGGCCATCTACACACCGGTCTGCGTCTGCCTCTCGATGGCGTGCTTCGTCGTCGCCCTCTGAAGCGCTCGTGACGAGCGCGGCGAACGTTCTCGACTGAACGTCCTTCGTTCGATCGAACGTCCGAACGCGCCACGATCGTCGTCGGTCCCCGTGGCACGGCCATCGCACTGGCGGGCTCCGAAAGGAGCTTTCCATGAGATCAACGAACATCATCACCTGGGCGGGCGCGGCGTTCGTCGCCGGCCTCGCCGCGGCCTGCGCGCCGCCACCCACCGAGGACCCCACACACGAAACCGAGGACGCGATCTTCTCGGGCAGCGCGGACAACTGGGCCGACTTCTCCGTCGCGGTCGGGACGAGCTGCTCCGGTGTGCTCGTCACGCCGCGTTGGGTCCTCACCGCGAACCACTGCATCACCGGCGTCGACGCCGAGCCCTGGAAAGAGTCGAACGGGATCGGCCTCGACGGCGGCGGCGCGAAGATCACCGTCATCCCGAAGGGCCAGTGGCGGCTCGATGCGCCCGGCGCACAGGAGTTCGGGATCGAGGAGGTCATCGTCAAGAAGACCACCAAGATGAGCCTCGACCCGTTCTCGGACGACTACGAGGCGGCGCGCGACTTCGCGCTCATCAAGCTCGACGATCGCGTCCCCAACAGCCTCGCCAAGCCGCTCCACCCGCCGCTCGCCGGTGATCCGGAGTGCCCGAGCGAGGACTTCATCGGCCGGATCTCCGGCTTCTCGAGCGACATCGGGCGCGAGTACATCAGCAACGACGACTGGGACCTCGACACCGGGCCGTCCTCCGGCGACCTCTACAAACAAGACTGGGTCCTCGACGTCCCCTTCGCCGTCTTCGATCCCGCGGTCATCGGCGCCGGCGTCGCCTCCGCGCTGATCGAGTACGAGGGCATCGAAGGCGGCGACTCCGGCGGGCCGCTGACCTGGACGCCCGGCTTCGGCGTGGAGCCGCGCCTGTGCGGCGTCGCCAGCGGCGTCTACATCACCGGCACGTACTCACCGGAGTGCGCAGTGTTCCCGCTCGTGAACTACTGCGCGACGGTCGGGCAGCGCTTCGCCTCCGTCGGTTCGCCGCAGGCCCAGGCGTGGCTCGCCGAACACATCCTCGTCGAGGACATCCACGGCGAGACCGTGTTCGAAGGCGAGTGCTCCGCCGCGCCGGGCTCGGACGCCGACGCGGACGGCGACGGCCAGCTGGACGCCTGCGACATCTGCCCGGAGCACGCGATCGACGGCTACGACATCGACGGAGATCTCGTCGGCAGCAGCTGCGACAACTGCCCGCTCGCGTACAACCCGAGTCAGCTCGACTCCGACGGCGACGGCATGGGCGATGCGTGCGATCCGTGCCCGAACGATCCGATGCTCGCGACCGAGATCGAAGGCGCGCATCCCGCGAAGAAGTGGGGCGACCACGACGCCGACGGCATCTGCAACTCCGTCGACAACTGCCCCTTCGTCGCCAACCCGTCGCAACAGAACACGAACGCCGCCCACGAGAGCGTC
>JAUHYN010000085.1 GCA_030426505.1 bacterium
CCGGGAGCGCCGCGCAATCCACCTTGACGAACGGCCCCTTCGAGCGCGGCGAGTTCACGTGGATCGCGCGCGCGAACAGCTCCTTGCCGGTGCCCGACTCCCCGCGCACCAACACGGTCGCCTCCGACGCCGCCGCCTTCGCCGTGAGGCGACACGCCTGGCGCAGCCCGTCCGAAGTCCCCACGATGCGATTGAACAGCGCGGCGAGCGGGAGCGGGGTGTGGTCCTCCGCGGGCGCCCGCGCGAGATCCGCGTAGAGCGTGGTCGCCTCGAGCGCGAGGGCGGCCTGCGCGGCGAGGCGCGACAGCTCGGCCTCGTCCTCCACCGGGAAGCGCCCGCCCGCTTTGTTGAGGAGCTGCACCACGCCGATGATCGATCCGTTCGCGTCGCGCATCGGCGCCGCGAGGATCGAGTCGGTGCGGTATCCGGTCTGGGCGTCGACCCCCGAATAGAAGCGCGCGTCCGAGCGCGTCGTCGGGACGTTCACCACCTCGCCGGTCTGCGCGACGTAGCCCGCGACGCCCTGGCCGACCTGCAACCGGATCTCCTCGAGCTCCGGCAAGTGGGCGGCCTTCGAGAAGACCTCCTGCGTGCCGTTGTCGACGAGGTAGATCGTCCCGCGGTCGGCGCTCATCGCGCCGCGGATGTGCTCCACGAGTCGCTTCAGTAGATCGTCGATCGCGATCTCGCTGTGGAGCAGGCCGCCGACCGCCAACAGGATCGCGCTCGAGGCATCCGAAGCATCGCTCGGCATCGAGGGGAGCATGGTACCCGCGACGGGGTCCTCGTGAAACGCCAGATCAAACATCGATCTCGAGGCCCTCCCGCGCCGCGAACGTGTTGGCGAAGCGCGTCTTTGCGTCCTGCTCCATGCGCTCGACCATCGCGTCGTCGTGCATGGGGTCGTGGTGGAACAGCGCGAGCTGCTTCGCGCCCGCCGCGCGTGCGATCTCGGTCGCGGCGACGTACGTCGAGTGGCCCCAGCCCTTCCGCGGCGGACCGGCGCGGCCCTCATACTCGTCCTCCGTGTACTGCGCGTCGTAGATCAGCAGATCGACGTCGCGCGCGAGGTCGAGGATCGCGTCGTCGATCGCGCCCTCGTGGTGCTCGGTGTCCGTCGCGAAGCACACCGAGCGCCCGCCGACCTCGATGCGGTATCCGAGCGAGCCCTGCGGGTGATTCAGGGCGCGCATCGAGACGTCGAACGGGCCGGTCGACACGGTGTCGCCGCTCGCGACGGTCGTGAAGTGTTTCTCGGACGCCATCATGTCGAGCGTCACCGGGAAACACGGCGGCTTCATCTGTTGGTCGAGCGCGTCGTACAGCGTCGTGACGCCGTCCTCGTCGACGGGACCGTAGAGCTCGATCTTCGTCCCCGGCACGAACGCCGGCGTGAAGAACGGGAAGCCTTGGATGTGATCCCAGTGCAGGTGCGAGAAGAAGAACGTGACGTCGCGCTGCGCGCGCCCCTCCTCCATCATCTTCTGACCGAGCGCGCGCAGGCCCGTCCCCGCGTCGAAGACGAGCTGCGCGTCGCCGTGCGTGACCTCGAGACAGGTCGTGTTGCCACCAAAACGAGCGAACCGAGATCCCGACGTCGCGATCGAGCCGCGCACGCCCCAGAACGTCACCTTCATGTCGAACTCCTTTGTCGTGATGCGGGCCCCCACCCGCGTTTCGCCACGAAGAGATTGCGACTCGCGTGCCAGCCTCGAATGCACGCGCGGACGCGGACGCGCGCGCCCGTCGCACCGTTTTGGTGCGAGGCGCCGCACCGAATTGGTGCGATCAGGGCAGCGGCGCGTCGACGTAGAGCGGCGCTTCCCAGCGGAACGTCGCGACGGTCACGGTGCGGTACCAGACCTTGTCCGCGCCCTCCGCGAACACGAGATCGAGCAGGCCCGAGATCTCGACCGGGCCGTACGCCGAAGTGAGCGCGACGCGGATCCGCTGCGAGCGCGGGCCCGCGTAGATCGGATCGCCGTCTTCGCTCACGTAGCGCGCCGCGCCGTCCGCCGGGAACCAACCGCGCCAGCCGATGGTGAGCGCTTCGAACAGCACGACGTCCGCGCCGAGCTCGAGCCCACGGTGCGTGCCCTCCGCTTCTCCGGGCGCTTGGTTGACGCGGCCCTGGATGAAGGCGACGGGGAGCTCGAGGCCGACGTCTTCGAGGAACGCGAGCGGCTTCGGCGTGAGGAAGAGCGCGAGCGTGGTGGGTTGCCGCTTCGGGTCGAGGCCCATGCGACGCACGTCTTCCTGCTGCGTGAAGAGCTGACCGCCGTAGTGGACGAGTCGATACTGGAAGCCCGCTTCGACCCACTTGCCGTCGTAGCTCCCGAGCAGGCCGACCGCGAACTTCTCGCGGTGGACGATCGTCTCGAGGAGCTGCCAGTCGAGGAACAGCTCCGCCTTCAGCGGCGCGAGGTCCGCGATCAACTGCACGCCGTTCTCCACCGGGAGGAACGGATCGCCGCCGAGATCGCGCGCGATCTCCGGCGTGAGGCTGCGGTTGTAGAGCTCCTCGTAGTTGCGCGCGTAGCCGTAACGCGGCTCGTCGACGACCGCGGGGTGGAAGCCGTGGCGCGTGTCGAGCGCCCCGAAGCGCATCGTGAGCGCGTCGCCGAACGGCGTGACGACGACGGAGAGGAGCGGGAACGCGCCGATCTCGTCCTCGAAGTCGACCGCGAACGGGAGGCGCCCGAGGACGCCGGCTTCGATCGCGACGTGTTCGTCGTGGACCCAGCGGAGGCCGACGGTCCCGATCGTCCCCGCGTGTCCGCGCGCGAGGGCGCGCGGGTGACCGGGGTAGTCCGTGTCGAAGAGGGTGGGGCGCAGCGTGGCCGTCACGAAGAGCCCTTGGCCGAACGCGGGTGTGTCCGCGATCGCGGGCGTAGAGAGGCCAAGGGTCACCGCAAAAACCGCGAGCGCGGCGGAGCGGCCCTTTCCAAGGCCAGCCCGCGGCGTCATGCTCGACGGGCGGATGATCGCCAGGTGCCCAGCCTGCTCGCAGTGCTTCCCGATCTTGGGGAGCTGCGCGATGGCGTGCCCGTTCTGCGGCGCCGAGGTGCAGGTCTCGGTGGAGCGCGCGCAGCTGACCTCGTCCTCCAACGTCGCGTCTCGTCGCATCTCGGCCCGAAGGTCCGCGGCGGGCGGACCGGTGACCATCGAGACGCTAACCGCGGAAGAAGTCCAGAAGTTGGCTGCTGACGAAGCGAGCGTCCTCTTCGACGCCGCCCGGCGCGAAGCCCTGCGTCGCCACCGCGCGGGGCCCGCGGCGCCCGAGCCGCCCGGCACCGCGTGGGACGCGCACCGGAGCGCCGGCGCGTTCTTCACCACGCTCGGTGAAGTGCTGCGCGCGCCGCGACGCTTCTTCTCGACGCTCTCGGCTGCGTCGCCGCTCCCCGCGCTCGCGTTCGCGGCGCTCGTCCTCACGCCGGGCGCCACCGCTCACGTGTTCGCGGCCGACTGGCTCCTCGAGCGCTACGGGCTCGGGGCGCTGCTCCCCACGCACGTGATCGCGCTGGCCGTCGCCGCGACGGTGCCGCTCGCGACGCTCTACCTCGTCGCGATGTACCACGCGGGCGCGACGCTCCTCCCGCGGCGCAAGCTCAAGGTGTTCGGCGTCGTACGGGCGACGTGCTACGGCTTCGCGCCGCTCGTGCTCGCCGTCATCCCCGCGATCGGGCTGGCGATCGGCCTCGTCTGGTCGCTGGCGCTCCACTTCTTCGCGCTCCGCCGGCACCTCGGGCTGTCCGGTTGGCAGGCGATGGTCGCGCTGTCGATGGCGTGGATCCCGGTCGCCGCGCTCGTGCTGACGGTCTGACGTGGACGCGCTCGCACTGCCGGACGGCGCGGCGCCGACGCACGTCGCCGCGTTCTTCGCGGTCGCGTACCTGCTCGGCGCGATCCCGTTCGGCCTGGTGCTGACGAAGCTCATCAAGGGCATCGACGTCCGCGAACACGGCAGCAAGAACATCGGCGCGACGAACGTGCTGCGCACGGCCGGCAAACCGCTCGGCGTGGTGACGCTGCTCTTCGACGCGGCGAAGGGCGCGGCGCCCGTCCTCGTCGCGCAGCGCCTCGAGTGGGGCTGGCTCGCGGCGGCCGGCGGGCTCGTCGCGGTGCTCGCGCACGTGTTCCCGGTGTACCTGAAGTTCCGGGGCGGGAAGGGCGTGGCGACGGCGGGCGGCGTGTTCGCCGCGCTCACGCCGATCCCGATGGGCATCGCGTTGGCGGTGTTCCTCGCGGTGGTGATCCCGTTCCGCGTGGTCAGCGCGGGCTCCCTCGCCGCGGCGGTCGCGCTGTTGGTCGCTGCGATCGCGCTCGGCGAGCCGGTCGCGATCATCGCGCTCGCGGGCGCCGTGAACGTGATCGTCTTCGTGCGTCATCGCGGGAACATCCGGCGGCTCCTCACGCGCCAGGAGCGCCGCGTCGACTCCTGAGCGGGACGCGCGAGAGGCGCGATTTCTTCGCTCGCCGTCGCGGCGCCGTGCCCACCACTCGCGTGCAATTGCCCCGCGCGCGGTGCGTTTGCGCGCGCGCCGCTGGACCACCCGAACGGACGGTCGCGGTACGCATGTCCCGATCGTCGGTCAGAACGTGGCATCGAGGCCTCAAACGTTGGGTTTTCGGGCCGCGAATCCGGTGTGTCCGGGTCGAATCGAACTTGGCACCCATCGTGCTCAAGGAAGTGACCATGGTCATCGCGCACTCCCTCACCCCCCAAGACGAAGATCTCGCGCCCCGCCGCCCGGCGACGGTGCAGGCCCTGGACGCTCGCCTCTCGGTATGGGGCCAGGCGGCCCGCGACGCGGTGTCGCGCCGCGCCGAGGTCATCGCCCGGGGGGCCGCGCTCTACGTGGAGCGCGTCGGCCGCAACGGCGAAGTCCTGCGCGCGGTCCCGCTGGACCACCGGATGGCGCTCCTGTCGACCGAGACCGACGTTCTGGTGCTCGTCGCCGCCAGCCTGATCCCCGCCGCGGTCAAGCGCTCGTGTCGCCTCTTGTGGGTCGACCCCGAGAAGCTCGCCGACAACATGCTCGATGATCTGCAGCCCGCGATCGAAGGCGCCCGCGCCGAGATCCGGCGCCGCCAGGCGCTCTACCGCCGCCGCGCGCGCCTGTGGCAGCACGACCCGCAGCGCCTCGACCGCCTCCGCGAAGAGGTCGAGAGCCTCCGCGTCCCGCGCTCCAACGACAACGCCGCCGAAATGGTCGCCCGCGGCCTCCTCCTCCGCCACCGCGAGGACGCCAACCTCGGCTACGAGCCGCCCACCGAGCCGCTGCCCTACGCGAAGCTGCACGTGCGGGCGGGGAGCATCTCCCGCTGGATCGATCAGATCGACCACGGCATCGAGAGCCCCGGCGCCTGAGACCCTCCCAGCCCGAGCCCGAGCCCGAGCGACTGTAGGGAGCGGCCGCTCGTCACCAGATCCCAAGCGGGCGCGACCCGACCTGAAATGGGGACGTCGCCCCGGCGCACGCAGCCCGGATCCCGCGCCGAACCCTGGAACCCGAAGCCCGACGCGTGTCCCGATCGGGGCGCCCGACTCGCGCGTTCCCTCGTGCGTCCGCATCGCGCGTCCCGTTCGGCGCGTTCCCTCACACGTCCCGCTCGGCGCGTTCCCTCGCGCGTCCGAGTCCGACCCGAAGCGACGCGCTGCATTCGCGCCGAGCTTCGAGGCCACCGCGTCGCGCACGTCCCCCTCGTCCGCCCGGCGCGCCACCCAGCGCGAAGGGCACCGCCCCGGCCCGGACACCGATGCGCATGCCCCCGCCGGTGGACCCGGGTACGGGCTCGGGCTCGGGCTCGGGCTCGGTGAGGCCCCGGGCCTACGGCCGCAGGGCCTCGCAGGCCTCGATCCGCGACAACGCCTTCATCACCTGCGCGCCGTCCTCCCTCGCGGCGATCCTCCGCCGCGCCTCCACGTACGTCGCGACCCGCACCCACCGCTCCAACCGCGCCGCGCGCTTTTCGAGCCCGAACAGAACGCCGTCGATCTCCGCGACGATGCGCTCCTGCTTCTGGAGGCGTTTGTAGTCGGGCCGCGCCTCGATGAACTTCACGACGGCCGCCGCGTCGCCCGCGAGGAGCGCGCGCGACTTCGCGTGGTACGGGTTCACGAGCTCGGGCCAGCGCGTGAGGACGGCGTCGAGCACGCTGCGCCTCACCTTCTCCTTGGCCTCGAGCGCTTCCTCGAGCTCGCGCTCGGAGATGTCGAGGCGCTCCTCGATCGACACCCACGTCTCGCGGACCTGGCTCGGCGCCGCCCCGCGCATCGCCTCCGGGAGCACCTGCGCGAGCACCGCGCGCTCCGACGCGGACGCGCCCTTCGCGAAGTCCTCGCCGAGCGCCTCGACGCTCGGCATCGCGTCGCCGAGCAGGCGCTCCACGAAGACCTCCGCGGAGCGCACCGGCACGTCGACGGTCGGGTCGTGGATCGTCGCGAACGCGTGCGCCTCGAGGAGCGTGACGTGTCCGTCGCGATCGAAGTCGCCGCGGCGATCCTCGAGCGCGCGCGCGACCTGCGCGAGGTAGGCGGGCGCGCTCGCGTCGTCGATGTCCGGCGTGCAGCCAGCCGCTTCGCGATCGCGCGGCACCGCGGCGAGCACGCAGCGCGCGACGTCCGCGACCGGCTTGGTGGGATCCGCGTCCTCGTAGATCACGTCGGCGAATGCGCCCGAGTGACACTGCCCGAGCACGAACGCCGTCGGTGCGGCGCGCGCGCCGAGCGCGGCGAGGAGCTGCGCGGCGGAGAGCCGATCGTCCGGGCCCCACAGCTCGAGCATCGCCGGCTCTTCGGCGGTGGCCTTCGTGCCGTGGCCCGCGCCGATCACGATGGCCGGGCGCTTCGCCTCCAACGCGGCGAGCGCGGCGCGCACCGCTTGAGCGTTGGCGGGCCCTTTGCGCTTCACGTCGGTCGGCCGATACGCGACGTGCAGGTCGCGTCCACGATCGAACACGAGGCCGAGCACGGTCGCGGCGTGGTCTCTCTCTTCGGAGGGGATCTGTACGGCGCGCGCTTTTTCGTCCGGCGCGGCGAACAACACCTTCGCCTTCGGCAGCGCCGCGTGCAGCGCCTTCGTGTGCGCTTCGATCGAGGCCTGCGTCCCCTCCGGGCCCCAGCCGCCGCCGAAGATCACGACGTCCGGATCCGCGCGCGCCGGGCGCGCGGCGCAGGTGAGATCACACGCGCAGGTCCCGAGCGCCGCGAACAAGAGCACGCGTAACCGAGCGTTGGGCCTCCGGGGGCGCGGTGCGGCCGTCGTCAGCGGAAATCGGTCCCGGTGGCAGGCGCGGACCGCGATCGTGCGCAGCACGTTCGCTCCCGTCGGTGCGCGGCGGTCCTTGCGGTCTCGAGTGGAGCGCGGCGCTCGAGATGAGGCGTGGCGGTCGAGGCCTCGCGTGGCATGCGGGGGCCGGTTGGCCGTGGTCGAGTCGCGACCGTCGGCCGCGCGCCGACGCGGCTTCGCCATCGCGTCGGGGGCGGGCGTCTCCTGCGACGTGATGATCGTCGTCGCGTGGCTCCGAGCTTCCGTCCCCCGGGACTGGAGCACGGCCGCCGCGTCGTCCCGCGTACACGGCGCGCGCAGGGGCGGCTGCGCGCGCGGTTCACGCCGGATACGAGCGCTCTCGCGGCGCCGGGTCTCGGGCGGGCGCGAGGTCAGAGCGACTGCTCGGGCTTCTTGTCTTCGGTCGAGGCCGCCGCGGCCGCGCCGTCCGCAGCGGTCGAGGCGTCGTCGGCGTTCGCCTCTGCGCTGTCCGCACGCGCCGCGTCGGCGTTCGCTTCTGCGTCATCCGAACGCGCTGAGTCGGCCTTCGCCTCCGTGTCGTCCGCGTTCGCCGCGTCGGCCTGCGCCTGCGTGCCGTCGCTCGCCGAGGCGGCCTTCGCCGCGTCGCTGTCCGCGCTCGCCGCGTCGGCGTTCGCCGCGGCGCCGTCCGGAGTCACCGCGTCCGCGCTCGCCGCGTCCGCATTCACCGCCGCCGCCACATCCGGCGCACCCGCCGCTGCGGCCACCGCATCGACGTCCGTGACCGCCGCGATCGCCTCGGCCGCCGCCACCATCGCGTCGGCGCCGCTCGCGTCGACCGGCTCCGGCGCCGGGGGCGCGAGCTGCTCGGGCTTCTTGGCGCCCTCGTACTTTCGGCGAAGCAGCGCGAGCTTGTCCTGCGCGAGCTCGAGCTGGCCCTTGATGACCTGGTAGGAGTCGCGGTTGCCGTTGGCGCGGCGGGTCGCGGCCTTCGCGCGCTCCTCCGCCTGCTTCGCCTGCTTCGACAGCTTCTTCTCGCGATCGGCCGCCGCGCGCTTGAAGGCTTCGAGCTGCGCCTCGAGCGCCTCGGCGCGCTCCTCGGGCGTGCGGGCCGCCGCGACGTTCGCTTCGCCGCCTTCGCCCTCGCCGCGGATCGCCTTGGCCGCCTTCTCGGCCGCCGCCTTGCGCTTGGCCTCCGCCGCCTCGAGGTCCGCGACGCGCTTCTTGGCCTTGTCGAGCTGGGCGCGCACGTCGTTCATCGCCTTGGCGTGCGCCGCCTCCATCTCACTATTGGATAGGGTGACGACCGTCGCCGCGGACGTCTCGGAGGCGACTTCCACCGCCGCCGGCCCGTCGTTCCGCGACTTCTTGCCGCCGGCCGCGTGCGCCTCCTTCTTCTGGCGCTTCAGCTTCGCCTTCGTGTTCTGGAGGTCTTTGCGAGCGGCGTCGAGCTCGTCGCTCCGCTTCTTGGACTCGGCGCGGACCTTCTCCAGCTCTGCGCGTTTGTCCTCGGTGGCGCTCTTGGCCCCCCGGAGCTCGGTCTCGAGCGCGGCCACGCGGCGCCACAGGAAGATTGCCGCGATGATCGCCCCGGCGACGAGGAGGAGCAGGATCGGTTGAAGATCGTTCATGGCCGTGAAGACAAGCGCTTACCGCACCCAAAGCGACCCCTGCAAGCACCGTCATTAGGCGGAATGCCGAAGGCCCGGGGCCGCTTTTCTTTACCGGGGGCGCCGGCTGCGCGAGAAAGACGATGGAAGGGAATCACCTCGCGACGGAGCCGATGACCCTGCGTCCTGAAGATCGCGCGCTCGCAGCACTCCTGATCGAGCGCCAGGCCGTGCCGTTCGACATGGTACTCGCTGCGATGAACGCGGCGAGCACCGGCGAGCGCAACCTCGGGGACTGCCTCGTCGACGCCGGTGCGCTCGACGTGGACGACCTCGAAGGTTTCCGTGAGGCGCTCGCGATCGGCCCTCCGCCGGACCCGGGCACCGTCGATCAGCTCCTGTCGCCGTTCGATCCGAGCAAGACGCTCCCGTCGCCCCGCGCCGACGCCTTCGAGGATCACGAGGACACGTGGTTCGATCTCCCCCGGCAGGAGATCATCGACGGCGGCACCGAGCGACCGACCGACCCGTCCCCTCCCAGCGCCGGGCTGTACATCGACGACGAAGAGACCATGCCGCCACCGCCGCGGGGGCATCGGCCCGCCTCCAAGCCCGAGGCCTGGGACCAACCGACGCGCGCCTACCCGCCGGGGCGCGTCACGGACGACGGGCAGATCGTCGAGGCGATCGATCCCGGCACGCTCGATCCCACGTCGCGCCTCCCGAGTGACATCAGCCGCTACGTCAACGCGTCGCTCCCCGCGACGACGACGCCCGCCGATCCGGCCGACGTCCCCGAGACGCCGTGGACGGATCCGGAGGCGACCGCGATGCCGAGGGTCCGCGACCCGGTCGTCGCCGCGCTCTCGGATCGCGCCGTCGACGTCGAGGTCGTGCGCGCGAAGGAGCCGCTCGCCCCGACCGGCAAGCGCGTCGACGAGCGCTACCAACTCTTCGGCGAGATCGGGCGAGGCGGGATGGGGCGCATCCTCAAGGCGCGCGACACGGACATCGGCCGCGAGATCGCCGTGAAGATCCTCCTCGGCGGGCGCGACGCCCCCGAGAACCTCATCCGTCGCTTCTGGACGGAGGTGCAGGCGACCGGGCAGCTCGAGCACCCGTCGATCATCCCGATTCACGACGTCGGTCGTCTGCCGTCGGGCGAGCTCTTCTACGTGATGAAGAAGCTCGGCGGCGTCACGCTGCTCGACATCCTCAACGCGATCAAGGAGGGCGACGCCGCGACGAAGGAGGAGTTCTCACGCGTCCGCTTGCTCACCATCTACCAACAGATCGCGTACGCCGTCGCGTTCGCCCACGCGCACGGCGTCATCCACCGCGACATCAAGCCGGCCAACATCATGGTCGGTCAGTACGGTGAAGCGATCCTCATCGACTGGGGCCTCGCGAAGATCATCGGGGGCGACGATCCGCTCGAGTCGCAGGAGCGCCGCGTGGAGTTGGTCGGGCAGTTCTCCGCGAGCGAGACCGCGAGCGGCACGATCACCGGCACGCCGCAGTACATGTCGCCCGAGGCCACCGAGGGCCGCCCGGAGCTCCTCACGCCGAAGTCCGACGTGTACGGGTTGGGCGCCGTCCTCTACGAGCTCCTCACGCTCGAGCCGGCGTACCCGGACCTCGGCTTCGTCCCCACCGTGATGAAGGTGCGTCAGGCCGACTTCGCGCCACCGCGTCAGAAGGCGCCGCACCTCGGCATCTCGCTCGAGCTCGAGGAGCTCGTGTTGTCCGCGATGGCCCGACAAGCGCAGGACCGCCCCGAGGCGAAGGACCTCGCGGACGAGATCGGTCGCATCCTCGAGGGTGCGAAGGAGCGCGAGCGCCGCGAACTGGAGGCGCGTCAGCGCGTGCGGAAGGGCCGCCGCTCCACGGAGCGCTGGAAACAACTCAAGGTCGATCTTCAGGCGGCGGAGGCCGAGTCGAAGCGCCTCGCGAAGGAGGTGCCGCCGTGGGCCGACGTCGAGAAGAAGGCGCCGATCTGGTCGCTCGAGGATCGCGTGAGCGAGCTGAAGATCGAAGCGGTCTCCGCGTTCGAGGAAGCGGAAGCCGATTTCCTCCGCGCGCTCGGCGAAGTGCCCGACGATCGCGAGGCGCGCAGCGCGCTGTCGTCGCTGTACTTCGCGCGGTTCGGCGAAGCGGAGCGCGCGCGTGACGTCGAAGGTATGCGGTACTACCGCAGCCTGGTCTCGCGCTACGACGATGGCGTCTGGGAGCGCGTCCTCGAAGGGGACGGTACGCTCACGATCGACACCGAGCCGACCAAGGTCCGCGTGAGCATCGCGCGGATGGAGACCGTGCAGCGCGTGATGCGGCCCGGCCCGCTACGCGCGCTCGGGACGACGCCGATCTCGCGGTTCGAGATCCCGATCGGGAGCTACCTTCTCGTGTTCCACCGCGACGGCGAGCGCGACGTCCTGCGCCCGGTGCTCATCGGCCGGACCGAGTCCGTCTACGTGAAGGTGAAGGTCCGCTCGTCGCAGCAGATCGGCGACGCGTTCGTGTTGGTGCCGGAGGGCCGCGTGATCCTCGGCGGCGATAGCGTCGCGCACGGTGCGCTCGAGCGCCGCGTCGAAGAGCTCGCGGAGTTCGCGATCGCGCGCTTCCCGGTGACGTGCGACGAGTACCTCGAGTTCCTCGACGACATCGCGAAGTCGGATCTCGAAGCCGCGAAACAACACGTCCCGCGCGCGCGTGCCCAGGAGGGCCACTACTGGCGCTTCGACGACGGCGAGGGGCGTTTCGTGTATCCGGAGCGCACGCCCGGCGGGCACGAGTGGATCGGGAGCCTCCCGGTGAACGGCGTGAGCTTCAGCGACGCGCAGGCCTACGTCGCGTGGAAGAGCGCGCAGACCGGCGAGCGCCTCCGCCTCCCGAGCGAGGCCGAGTGGGAGAAGGCCGCGCGCGGCGTCGACGGTCGCTTCTTCCCGTGGGGCGACCACTTCGATCCCACGTTCTGCAAGATGAAGGAGTCGCGCAACGCGCCGTACCCCGAGCCGGAACCCGTCGGCACCTTCCCGACGGACTGCTCACCGTACGGCGCGCGTGACATGGCGGGCGGCATCCGCGAGCTGTGTACGGCGGAAGTCAGCGGACGCACGGTCCCCGTCATGCGCGGCGGGTGTTGGAGCGACACGGGGCTGTTCTGCCGCGTCGCGTTCCGACACGTCACGCAGCCCGACTTCGTGAACACCGGACTCGGCTTCCGCCTGGCGAAGGATCTCGACTCATGATCGGAACATTGGTGGCCACGACGCTCGCGCTGGTCGCGCACGACAACCCTCGACGCACTCCGATCGTCGAAGTGGTCGAGCGCGCCGGCCCGGCGGTGGTGAACATCGCGACGGAGACGCGCTCGCAGGCGAACCCGTTCTCGCGGCGCTCGGGGAACGAGTTCTTCGATCGCTTCTTCTCCGGGCAGCCGCGCCGCGATCGCCAGCAGTCGCTGGGCTCGGGCGTGATCATCGACTCCAGCGGGCTGGTGCTCACCAACGAACACGTCATCTCGCGCGCGTCGAACGTGACGATCACGCTCGAGGATCGCCGTACGTTCGTCGTGGACGTGGTCGGCGCGGACCCGGCGTTCGACCTCGCGGTGTTGAAGGTCCGCAACGCGCCGAAGGATCTGCCGTCCGTACAGATCGGGACGTCATCGGATCTGATGATCGGCGAGACCGTCGTCGCGATCGGTAACCCGTTCGGGCTCGCGAACTCCGTCACGACCGGCGTGGTGTCGGCGCTGCACCGATCGATCGAGGCCGAGGACAAGAACTACGAGGACTTCGTGCAGACCGACGCCGCGATCAACCCGGGCAACTCGGGCGGCGCGCTCCTCAACGTCGAGGGGAAGCTGATCGGCATCAACACCGCGATCTACAGCTCGGCGAACGGCATCGGCTTCGCGATCCCCGTCGATCAAGCGATGGCCGTGGTCGAAGAGGTGCTCCGCTACGGCGAGGTACGGACCGGCTTCACCGGCTTGTTCGTCGTGCCCTCGGAGCGCGGCGGCGCGGAGGTCGCCTTCGTCGTCCCGGACAGCCCGGCCGCGTCGGTCGGCCTCGCGCGGGGCGACGTGATCACCGACGTCGGCGGGCGCGAGATCAAGGACGCGCGCACGTACCGGCACGTGGAGCGCGCGATGATCCCCGGTCGCCGCGCCCGCCTGACCGTGCGGCGCGGCGCGGCCGAGCGCTCGGTCGAGCTCACCGTGACCGAGCTCGAACGGAAGACCGCGGTGTCGCTCGGCCGACGCCGGCTCGGACTCGACGTCGCCGACAAGGGCGACCACCTCGTCGTGAAGCGGGTCGCGCCGCGGAGCCACGCCGCCCAGGTCGGCATCCAGCCCGGAGACCTGCTGCTGTCGATGGGGGGCCACCGGCTGTCGGGGCTGAAGGAGTTCGAGGCGCTGTGCGCCGCGGTCTACGACGTCGAGGCCGTCACCGTCGTCGTCGGCCGCCGCGGCCGCGCGTACTACGTCCACCTCGAGCTCGATCCCGTCCCCGGCACCGCCGGATAGATCGCCGGCGCGGCTCGTGCGTTCATCTCTCGGTATGGCTGATTCCCGGGGGAGATCCGTCTTCTGCGCACTCCTACTCGCGACTACACTCTCCCGCTGCGCGGCGCGGTCCCCGGCCCCGAAGACCGCCGCCGAGCCCAACCCCCGCGCCGAACAGGCCGCCTTCGAGGCCCAAGGGCTCCAGGCTCCGCGGACCGAGGCGCGTGAACGCCCCGACGCCGCCCGCCTCGACCTCGCGAAGCTCTCCGAGGCGTTCGGGCCGGCGACCGAGGCATCGCCCGAACAGGTCGAGCGCCTCGCGACGAAGGCGCGGCCGCGCGAAGAGATCTCGGTCACGATCGCCGCCCAGGCCGAGTCCGAGGAGGAGCGCTCGTTCACCCTCGACTCCGGCGACGCGAGCGAGGATCCGCCCGCGCCCCCTCCGGCGCCGCCGCCGCCGCAGCGCCGATCGAACGTCCCGAAGCCCGCCGAGTCGCTCGGGCCGCGCGCCCAGGACCTCCGCGGCGCGGAGGGCGCGAAGCTCGGCGTCCTCGAGAAGGAAGAGAAGGAGCGAGACACCCTCGAGAAGCGCCCACCGGCGCAGAAGCCGAAGGCCGACCGCGCCGATCAGAAGGCGGCCGACACCGGCGCGACGGACGCGCTCGACGGCCTGAAGCAGACCATCCTGCCCGCGATCGCGCGTCGCCCCGCCCTCGGCAAGATCCTCGTCCGCGCCGGCGCCCAGAAGACCGACGGCTACCAGATTTCACAGGCGCTCCTGCTCGACGACGACAGCCAGT
>JAUHYN010001202.1 GCA_030426505.1 bacterium
CGCCGGCGACGAGCGTCGGCGTATCGGTGACGGGCGCGCTCTCTTCGGTCGAAGGCGGCGGGGTCTGGCCCGTGGTCGGCCGATTCGGGGCGCCTCCGCTGAACTCTGCGGCGTCGCGGGTGTTGTTGCCCGTCCCACGCGTGACGCGGACCGAGCGCGACTCTTCGTCGAACAGCGAGAGGTCCGCGCGGAACTCGCTCGCGGCGCGACGGATGGCGCGCTCGCGGCGGGCGTCGTCGAGGAGCTCGCGGATCGCGGCGCGCTTCCGCTCGTACTTGTCCCGCGTGTCCTCGACGAAGTCGGCCTTGTCGGCGAGCTCGGACGGGCCGTCGAGCGGATCGATCTGCACGTCGACGTAGCGCGCCCACTTCGCGGTGCTGTCGTCGATCGGCGCGCGCGCGACGGACTCGAGCTCCTTGCGGAGCGCGAGCAACGCCTTGATGCGCCGCGCCGCCTTCTTCCGCGCCTTCACGGAGCCTTGCTTGATCTGCGGGACGCGGCGCTTCACCTCGACGTCGATCTGCTTCGTGGTCTGCTGCACCCACGCGGTCAGATCGCGGCGCTCGGACTCGACGCGACGCTGACGCTCGGCGAGCATTCGCTCGGCTTCGACCGACTGCGAGAGGAGCCGCTCGAGCTCGGACGTGTTCGGCAGTCGGTCGGCGGCCTCGAGGCGCTTGAGGGCGGTGATGCGGTGGGCGAGGGTGGCCTGCTGTTCGCGGAGGGTGACGACGCTCCGTTCGGCGACGTCGAGGTCGGCGCGGCGGTCGCGGGAGGCCTTGCGGACGGTGGGGATAGAGAGGGGCGCGGCGGCCCCGGCGGCCGGCGCGAACAGGACCGCGGCGGCCAACAGCCCCGCCAGTCCCAGGTTTTTCAGGCCCCGCACCATGCCTACGGCTCTACTGTAGCAAGCCTCGTACCCGTCTTCGCCAGCGACGATCCGCGACGATTCCGGCGCGCGCCCATCAGACTTCTGACAGGGCGCCCGGGGACCGACACGCGAATTTCACGCCGGGAAAGTCCGCTGGGCCCGAGCGTGCGGGTCAGTCCTCGTCGCCGTCCTCCTCGAGGTTCCGCCCCGCGACGGTCCCGATCCCGTACTTCTCGAGCTTGTAGTACAGGGCGCTCGTCTTGATCTTGAGGCGCCGCGCGGTCTCCGTCTTCACGCCGCCCGCGGCGTCGTAGGCGGAGAGGATCATCTGCCGCTCGGCCGCCTCGAGGAACTCGTTGAGGCCGATGTCTCCCGCCGGCAGTCGGAACGCGCCCTCCGGGTCCGGCTTCGCGCCCGAGATCTGCGGCGGCAGATCGTCGACGAGGATCTCCGGCGGCGCCGCGAACACCAGCGACTGTTCGATCACGTTCTCGAGCTCTCGCACGTTGCCCGGGTAGTGATAGTTCAGCAGGTGCCGCTCCGCGTCGTCCGAGAGGCGCGTGACGTTCGGGTTCGTGCGACGCCGCAGCTTGTCCACGAAGTAGCGCGCGAGCGGGATGATGTCGTCGGTGCGTTCGCGCAGCGGCGGGAGGTGCAGCGGCACCACGTGCAATCGGTAGTAGAGGTCTTCGCGGAAGCGCCCCTCTTCGACCTCCACCTTGAGGTCGCGGTTCGTCGCCGAGATGACGCGCACGTCGATCTTGATCGGGCGCTCGCCGCCCACGCGATCGATCTCCTTCTCCTGCAGCGCGCGGAGCAACTTCACTTGCATCGACTGCGGCAGCTCGGCGACTTCGTCGAGGAACAACGTGCCGCCGTTCGCGAGCTCGAAGCGCCCGAGCTTCCGCTTGATGGCGCCGGTGAACGAGCCCTTCTCGTGACCGAAGAGCTCGCTCTCGAGGAGGTTCTCCGGGATGGCGCCGCAGTTGACCTTGATCATCGGCCCGTTCGCGCGTGGGCTCCGCTGGTGGATGGCCATCGCCACGAGCTCTTTGCCCGTGCCGGACTCGCCGCTCACGTGGACGTTCGTGCCCGACGGGCCGAGCTTCTCGATCTTCTCGAACAGCTTCAGCATCGGCGCGCTCTCGCCGACGATGCCCTCGTACTGACCCTCCGCTTCGGCCTGGGCCTGGCGATCGCGCGCGCCGCTGAGGACCTCGTTGGCGCCCTCGAGGCGCGCGTTCGTGTCCTGCAGCGCCTTCCACTCCAGCGCGCGGTTCACCTTGATGCGCAGGCTGTCGGTGGAGAACGGCTTCTCCACGTAGTCGAACGCGCCCATCTTGATCGCCTTCACCGCGGTCTCGATCGTCGCGAACGCGGTGATGATCATGACCGCGATGTCCGGGTCCTTCTTCTTCACCGCCTCGAGGACGCCGATGCCGTCGAGCCCGTCCATCTTGAGGTCGGTGAGGACGAGGTCGACCGAGCGTTGCTCGAGGAGCTTCACGCCGAGATCGCCGGACGAGGCCTCCGCGACGTCGTGCCCCAGGCGCTCGCAGACCGCCACGACGCCCTCGCGGAGCGTGTCGTTGTCGTCGATGACCAGAATCGATGCCATACCTTCTCCGTCTCCGCGTCTACTCGTTCGGTAGGTGGATGACAAACCGGGCGCCGCCGCCCTCCGCGTCCGTCACTTCGATCGTCCCGCCGTGTTCCTGGATGCTCTTCTTGACCAGCGCGAGGCCCAAGCCGGTGCCTTTTTGTTTGGTCGTGAAGAACGGCGTGAAGATCTCCTCGCGCTTCTCGACGGGGACGCCCGGGCCGTTGTCCTCGATCGCGATCGCGAGGTCCGGACCGACCGACGCCGTGACCCGGACACGGCCGCCCT
>JAUHYN010000086.1 GCA_030426505.1 bacterium
ATGTGAAGCCGATGTCGGTGCGCCCCATGAGGCCGGCCGCGAGGTCGAAGCCGAACGCGCCGACGCCCTGGCCGTAGCGGGTACCGAGTTCGCCCGCGTCGAAGACCGGGCGGAGGCCGACGTTCGCCTCGAGCGCGAACGAATCGGTGATCGGCCACCGCGCGACACCGCCGAGGCGCAGGTACGTGTAGCGCGCGGCGCCCATGACGCCGTTGTCTCCGAGCGCGAACGTGTCGTGCCCGACGCCGACGACCGCGCCCACGTCGAGGAACTCCACGTCGAACGTGTAGCCGACGGACGCCGCGAATCGGTACGCGTCGCTCGTGACCGGATCGGTGCGCTCGAGCGACGAGACGCCGAGCCCGTAGTAGCCCTCGAACAACAAGTAGGCGGGTCCGAGCGTCGCCTTCGGCGCGAACGGCGTGATGCGCAGCGCGACCGACAACTCCGGGAACGCGCCGCTGACGTGCTGCGCGTTCCGTTGATCCGTCTGACCGATGCGCGCCGTGCGCGCGCGGAACGTGAAGCCGGACAGCGCCGCGATCAGGCGACGCTTCCCCTTCCTCCGCGAGATGGTCGCGCTCGCCTTCGTCGCGGCGCGCGGCGCGGGCGCCGTCTCGACCTCGGGCTCCGGCTCCGGCTCGAACGCAGGCGGGGCGCGCACCGACGGCTCGTCGATCTCGGGGTCGAGCCCGAGCTCTTCGTTCGCCGCCTCGAGGGGCGTCATCTCTTCGGCTTCGTCCTTGGGCACCACGGGCCGGATCGCCCGACGCGTGGGAGGGCCGCCGACCTGTTCGTCGAGGATCTCGTCCGCGTCGGGTTCGGGGAGATCGGCGAGCGCGGTCCGAAGCAGCCGCCGCGCCACCGAGCGGATCTTCTTCCTCGCGCGGCCGTTCTTCGGGCCCGGCGCCTTCCCGGCCGCGACGACGCGACCTTCGGTGTCGAGGATCGTGATGTGCGTCTTCGACCGGCGCCCGCGCCGAGTCACGCGCCCCTTCACGATCACCGACAGGTGCATCACGCGCGCGACCTTCGCGACGCCCTCCTCGGTCGACACGTCGACGCCGATCGCGTCAGCGCGATCCTGCACTTCGGAGCGCGCGACGATCTCGAGGCCCGAAGTCAGGCCGACGAGCACCGCGCTGCGGGCCTGCGCCGCGCGCCAGCCGGTGAAGTCCAGCAGTACGCCCGTGTGTTGGGCGGCCGCGATCGAAGGCGCCGAGATCAGCGCCGCGAGGAACCATCCGACGATGCGCTTCACGGTCCCGTCCCCCCTGCGTTCATGAACACGAAGTCGTCGCCCGGCGCGGAGCCGTGGCATCCGAGGCACCCGTCCACGCGACCGGCGAGCGCGGCTCCGGACGGGTCCGTGTCGAGCGCGCCCGCGGGCGTGAACTTGGCCCAGAACCAGTCGCCGCGATCCGGCGCGAAGCCCTCGATGCGCTGCACGACGGTGATCGCCGCGAGCGACGTCGGGTCCTCGGTGGCGTGGTTTCGCTTCACGACGATCGAGCCGACCGGGAGGGCGGCCTCGTCGGCGCGCGCGACGTCGTTCAAGTGAAACGAGTTGAACGCGCCGTGCGGGCTACTCCCCGCCTGCATCCCTTCGCGGCCCGCGAACGCCGGCCAGTCGGCGTGGCTCGCGATCGACGCCCACAGCGTCCCGGCGATCTCGAGGTCGCGGTCGGTGCCGAACGTCGGGGTCGCGCCGTTCGAGAATACGAAGTCCTCGCCCGCGCCGGCGTGGCACCCGATGCACCCGCCTCCCTCCTTGCCGACCGCGCCCGCGAGCGCGACGCCGTCCTCGTCGAGCGCGACCGTCCCGTCGGGCGCGTACGCGGCCCAGAACCAGTCGAACTGGTCGGGGTTGAAGTTCCGCACGCGCTTCATGACGGTGATCGACTGGACGTCGGTCGCGTCCGGCGTCGCGAAGTTACGCTTCACGACGATCGACCCGAACGCGAGGGTGTCGACGTCGGCGGCGGCGACGTCGTTGAGGTGCAGGGTCTGGTAGTCCCCGTGGGGGCTGGCGCCCATGACGACGCCCTCCTTTCCAACGAAGGCGGGCCAGGCCTCGTGTCCCGCCAGCTCGGCCCAGAGCGATTCCGCCTGGGCGAGGTCGAAGACGCCGCCGTACGTCCCGTCGAGGCCGGGATCGTAGGACAGCTCGCCGACGCAGCCGGTGAGGAGCACGAGCGCGAACAGGGGTGGGCGCTTCATGACCCGGTCGGGGAGTGCAGGTGCGATGCCACGGCGGCGTGGACCGGGATTCGGGCGGATCGGGCGTGGCGTCGACCCCTCGCCTCGGCCCGGACCGGGGCCCTCGATCCTCGGTTCGTGGTCCGTGCGCGCGCGTACGAAAGGCGTCCCGGACGGCGCGCCATGGTATGTACGGGGCGAATGCGAAGGATGGTGCTCGCGACGCTGGCGCTGTTCGGTTGCAGCGAGCTCGCGGATCTCCAACTCGATACCTGCGGCAACGGAGTCTGGGAGCCGATGGCCGGCGAGGACTGCGACACGAACGCGGTCGAGGGGCGATGCGGACTGGTCGGTTCGAAGGGCGCGTGCCGCTTCGTCTGCACGACCTCGAACGACTGCCCAGGCGGCCGCCGCTGCGGCGACGACGGCATCTGCCGCCTCCCCGTCCGGCAGTTCGTGCCGTCCCCCAACACCCCGCTCGCGAGCGTGGGCACCGACCTCACGGTCGCGGACCTCGACCTCGACGGTCACGCCGACCTGATCGGCACCACCGCACGCGGCGCCGCGGTCTTGTTCGGCACGGGCGCGGCGGACTTCGAGGACCGCCGCACGCTCATCACGGGTTCGCCGCGCGCGCGCGTGACCAGCGCGAAGGTCGGGACGTCCGATGGCCGCCGCATCGTCACGCCGATGGGCGCGGGCGTTCAGATCAACCGTGTGGACGAGCAACGCAACTTGCGCCCCGTCGCGAACGCGGTGTTGCCGTTCGAGCTCGCGGATCGCGTGCGCCTGATCCGCGTCGCGAACAACGGCCCGCAGGACTGGATCGTCGTGTTGTTCGACGCCGTCCGGAAGCTCCGCGTCTTCACGGAGTACGGCGTCTCGGCGAGCGGCGAGATCGACGGACAGCTCGCCCAACTCGCGGGCCCCCCCGCGACGGGTGATCTCGACGGCGACGGCGTCGACGAGATCGTCTTCGCGTTCGTGGGCACCCGCGAGGCCATCGTCTTGGGCCTCGTCTGCGACCGCCCGGATCCGGTGGAGGCGTGCCGCGGCGACCTGAGCTGGACGACGCGTGCGACCATCGAGTTCTCGGACGACTTCACGCGCGGCGTCGCCGTCGCGGACGCCAACGCCGACGGCCGCCTCGACGTCTTCGTCGGCGTGGCGAATTCGGTCCACGTCGCGTTCGGCAACGGCGACGCGACGTTCACACCGAGCCGCGTCGACGCGCGGATCGAGGACGCGTGTCGCGTCGGCTGCTCGGCGCTGGCGATTCAAGACATCGACGCCGACGGCCTCGCCGACTACATCCTCGACCTCGACGGCGACGCCCCGGACACCCTCCTCCTCACCACCTCCACGACCTCGGTGAGCCTGAGGCACCGCGCGAGCGCGGGCGAGCTTTCGCAATGGACGTCCGTCGCGTTCGGCGACTTCGACGGCGACGGCCGCCGCGACGTCGCGGTGGCGCAGGCCGAGCGCTTCGGTTTCGAGATCGTCTACGTGGCCGACGCCCCGCTCTACAACGCGTTCTTCGAGGAGACGATGCAGCCGCTGGCGAGCCTCGTCGCGGGCGACTTCGACGGCGACGGAATCGACGACGTCGCGACGGTGACGATGGGCTTCGACGACCAGGCCGTCGTGGTCCACTACGGCAGCACCGCGGGGCTCGGCGAGGGCGTGGAGATGGGCCGCTTCGCACAGGTCGAGCGGATCCTCCCGGCGTTCCTCGCGGGGCTCCGCCCCGACGCGCCGGACTACCGCGCGGACCTGGTCGTCGAGACGCTCGTCGGATCGACCGAACACTTCACGCTGCTCATCGCGACGCCGGAGCACCAGATGGTGTCGCCGATCCTCCTCACCGACTCGCCCGCGCTCCCCGAGGCCGCGCTCGCGGTCGCGTCCGGGACGTTCAAGGAGGACTCGACTTCGGAGGACCTCCTCGTGGTCACCCAGGACGCCGTCCGCGTGATCCCTTCCGACACCGACGGCGGCTTCCCGACGCTCCTCTCGACCGTCACGCCGCAGACGCTCGTCCGCGGCGACACGAGCCGCCGCTTGATCGAAGCCGTTCAACTCGACGCGGACCCGCTCACCGAGGTCCTGATCGTCACCGCCGCGCACCCCAACCAGGACGAAGATCGCACCAAGCTCGTGGTGTTCGATCCCAACGGCCAAGGCGGGATGTCGTCCGTGGAGGTCGCGCTGCCCGAGACCATTCGCAACCCGACCAGCGTGCGGCTGGCGAGCGTGCCTCCGTTCGGGGATCGCGTCGTGGTGCTCGGGTTCCACGGGGGCTCCGCCGCGTCAGGCGGGGTCGCGCTGTTCGCGGTGGATCCGGCCGGCAACGTCGCCTCGCAACCGGCCGCGCTCCTCATGGCCGAGGAGGGACGCCGCGTGCTCTCCGCGGAGGTCGCCAACATCGACTCCGACGCGCGCCCGGAGCTGATCGTGCTCACCGAAGACGACGTGCGTTCGATCGAGATCCGCGACGGCGCGCTCGTCTGGGGGCCGCCCATAGCGCTCGGTGACGTCAATCGCCCGCCGAGCACGTTCGCGACGATGCGGGCGGCGGACCTCGACCGCGACGGCCTCGTCGATCTCGCGATCGGAAACGAGTTCGGCCTCTACGTCTACCGCGCGATCGAGCGGCAGGAGCTGGAGCCGTGAGCGCCGCCGTCGTGTTGATCGCGGCGCTGAGCGTCGCCGGGGCGGACCGCTACGCGCAGGCGAAGAGCTTCTTCGAAGCCGGGCAGCAGGCGTTCGAGGCGAACGAGTTCGACGCCGCCGCCCTCGCCTACCAGCAAGCGCTCGATCTCCTTCCGGCGCCGAAGGACGGCCGCAACGATCCGCGCCCCGCGATCGTGTTCTCGCTCGCGCAAGCGTACCGGCGCCACTACTTCGACGAGCTCGACACCGAGAAGCGCAGCCTCGACTCACTCGACCGCGCGGTGGAGGCCTACCGGCGATACCTCGTGATGACGCCCGACGGTTCGCGGCGCACGGACGCGAAGGATCACCTCGCGACGCTCGAGCTCGAGCTCGCGCGCGTGTCCCTCATGGGGTTGAGGCGAAAGGCCGCCGACGCCGAGCGCCCGACGCGCATCATGATCACCTCGAAGACCGCGGGGGCGCAGGCGTCGATCGACGGAACGAAGACGGCGACCGTCCCTGTCGTGCGCGACGTGGAGCCCGGGAAGCACAAGATCACGGTGTCGCGCGAGGGCTACTTCACGGAGGAGCTCGAGACGGAGGCGGTGAAGGGCAGCCTCGCGGTGGTACCCGTCGACCTCCGCGCGAAGCCGGCGAAGCTCCGCATCGAAGCGCCGAGCGACGCGATGCGCACCGTGCCGCAGGCGCTGTGGTGCGACGTCGAGGTCGGCGTGGGGACGGAGAAGGTCCTGCTGGACACCATCGACGGCCGCATGGTGGGTGTCGCGCCGATCCGCGCCGCGCTCGAGCTCGAAGCGGGACGGCGCCTCGTGACGGTCACGGCGGCCGGGCGACAGTCGTACTCGCGTGAGTTGGATCTGTCGCGCGGAGTGCAAGAGAGCTTGCGCGTGGACCTCGAACCGACCGGCCAGCGCCAGGCCGCGCGGTACTTCCTGATCGGCGGCGGCGTCGTCGCGGCGGTGGGCGTGCTCACCGGCGTCACGGCGCTCCTGAACAACGCAGCGGCGCGCGTCTACTTCCTCCGCTTGGACACCGGCAACGAGGTCCTCACGCAGGCCGACTTGGTCAACTACCGCGCGGCCCGCTCGGACTACGTCAAGTTCTCGGCGATCTCCGTCACGACCCTGATCGTCGCCGCCGTGGTCCTCGCGACCGGTGGCGTCCTCTACGCGTTCGACTCACCGTCGAGTGCGACCGGCCCGCAGGTCGAGGTCGCTCCGCTCAACCTCCCGAACGACGGCGGCTCTTCGCCGTTCTGAACCGCTCGCGATAGGCCGACGGCGGGACGCCGAGCTTCGCGACGAACGCGCGCCGCAGAGACTCCGACGTGCCCAACCCGACCGCCGCGGCGACGGCCACCACGTCGTCGGCGCCGCGCTCCAACAGCTGGCGCGCCGCCTCCACGCGCACGTCGCGCACGTACTTCGCCGGCGTCACGCCAGTCTCTTCGACGAACACCCGCGCGAAGTTCCGCGCGCTCATCCTCGCGCGCGCGGCGAGCGTCTCCACGCGGTGGTCGCCGGCCGGGTCATCGACGATCGCGGCCTGCAGGCGAGCGATCGGCCCCGGGCTCGGGCGCCGACGGGTGAGCGCCGCCGAGAACTGCGACTGTCCGCCCGGGCGGTGCAGGTAGACGACGAGCACGCGCGCGACGGCGACCGCGAGGTCGTAGCCGAAGTCTTCTTCCACCATCGCGAGCGCGAGATCGATGCCGGACGTGACGCCGGCCGAAGTGTAGACGTGGCCGTCGCGGACGTAGATCGCGTCGCGCTCGATCTCGGCGTCGGGCGCACGCGCCGCGAGCGCGTCGAGACAGAGCCAATGCGTCGTGGCGCGGCGCCCGGCGAGGAGCCCGAGGGCCTGCAGCACGAACGCACCGGCACAGACCGAAGCGACGCGGCGAGCGCGGCGAACGAGGCGCGCGAGGGGCGCGAGCTCCGCCTTCGTCCACGACTTCGTGGCGAACTCCAGCGCACCGGCGATGATGACGGTGTCGATGCCCCGGGGGAGCGCGTCGAGCGGCCGGCACTCGATCTCGAGGCCCGTGCTCGTCGCGACGCGACGCGTGGGGCCGGCCACGATCGTCATGTAGCCCGGCGGCGCGCCGCGGTGCTCGCGGATACGACGCGCGCCGTCGAAGACCTCGAGCGGCCCCGCGACGTCGAGCAGCTGCACACCCGGGAGCGCGACGATCACGATCTTCTTTGGAGACGCCACTCCTACCTACGTTCAGCCGCGCGCAAGCGCGCGCCTTTCTGGCACAGCTCGAAGCGTACCTCCCTTCGGGAGGTCCGTTCTCACTAGATTGTGGCAGAAAACGTGTGGCTATTGTCATTTCGGCCACGCGGCTCGAGCCCTACGCTGTCGTCATGGCTCGACACCAGTGTCTGGAAGGCCCGCGGATGTTCCCCCTCCTCGTCCACGTCGCGTGGCTCGAGGGTCAACGCTTCGTCCGCCGCATCCACCGGCGTCGTCACCCGGCGCCCGCGGTGGACGACGCGCTGTGGCGGCCGCCCGACTCCGAGCTGTGCCGCGCCGCGGCCGCGACCTGCGCGCTGCACTCCACCCCCGCGCTGGTCGGTCACTGCACGCGCACGTACGCATTCGGGATGGCGTTGTCCGACGTCCTCGGCCGGCGCCCGGATCGCGAGCTCCTGTGGGTCGCGGCCCAGCTGCACGACCTCGCCCTCACGCCCGCCTTCGACGGCGACGCCCCCTTCGAGCTGCGCGGCGCCGAGGCGGCGTACGCGTGGTGCCTCGAACACGACGTCGCGCCGCACCACGCCGAGCTGGTCCACGAGGCGATTCGCCTCCACACCTCGCTCGAGGCGGCGCAGCGTGAGCCGGAGATCGCGCTGGTCCACTTCGGCGCGGGCGTGGACGTCATCGGGTACCGCCTCGAAGACCTCGATCGCGGCACGGTCGCGGAGATCCTCGACGCGTGGCCGCGGACCGGCTTCGCAGACGAGCTGCACGGACTCATCGAACGCGAAGCGAAGAAGACCCCGACCTCACCGATCGGCGTGCAGTGGCGCCTCGGCTTCGGCGACCGCATCCACGCCGCGGAGCGACAGCTGTCGCGCCGAGCCTAGTCACCTGCGTCAGTGATTCCTTGCGTATGTCGCGAGTCGAGTTTTGCGCCTGGTGCCCGCGTGAGGAGGGCGCATACCGGGCGTACGCAACCGACGAGAGCCGAAGGCGGCGCGGGCAGCAGGTGCGAAAGGCGGCCGCGAGATGCGTGAGGAATCACCGACGCAGGTGACTCGTCACTACGCTGACCGCGAGGAGCGCCGACGCCGCAACACGAGCAACCCGAGCAGCCACCACGCCGCGCGCGATCCCCGCGCGCCCGTCGAACACCCGCACCCGCTGGAGCCCTCGTCGTCCGGAGCGAACGGCGGGGCCTTCACGACGATCGTCGTCATCGCCACGGCCGTGAGTTCACCATCGCTGACCTCCGCCTGCACGACGATCGTCGCGGCGTCGAACGGCGCGTCGAAGCGCGCCCCGGCCGGATCGCGATCGTAGAGCGCGACGGTGGGCCCCGAAACCTGCGACCACGTCACGGTCACCGCGTCGCCGTCCGGGTCCTCGGCCATCGCGGTCAACGTCACCGTCGCCCCGGCCTCGACCTCCTGATCGTCGCCCAGCACGATCGTCGGCGGCTGATTCGGCGCGCCCACCGCGATCGTCACCTCGTCGGTCGACGTGTACTCGCGCTCCACCGCGGTGACCTCGAAGGTCAGATACAGCAGCCCGTCGTCCGTCGGCGGCGCGATGAACGCGGGGATGATCGTGTCGCCGCCGGTCAGCGTGACCTCCGGCCCCTCGGTCTGCGCCCAGGACACGGTGAAGGGGTCTCCGTCGGGATCGAACGCCGTCCCGCGCAGACGCACCTCCTCGCCCGAGTCCACGCGCTGATCGTCGCCCGCGCTCAGCTCCACCGGGCGATTCGAGTCGAGGATCGTGACCGTCACCGTCGCGGTGTCCGCTGCGTCGTCGTCGAGCACCGTCACGCGGAACGCGACCGTGGTGTCCGCCTCGACCAGCGGCGCGTCGAACGAGCCGGTCGTCGAGACCATCACGACCGGGCCCAGGATCTGCGACCACACGAACCGCAGCGTGTCGCCGTCGGCGTCGGTGGACGCGCTCGCGTCGAGCTGGACGGCGTCGGTGCCTTCGTCGACCGCGAAGTCCGGGCCGGCGTCCGCGACCGGCGCGCGGTTGATGCACACACCGTCGTCCGCGACGAGCACGGGGAACGGCGCGCCGTCGATCCCGACGAATTCGATGTCGTCGATCTCCCAACCCTCGCCGCTGGTCCGCGTGTCGGAGCCGAGCCGGAAGCGCACGCGGATCGTCTGCCCTTGGTACGCCGTCCCGAGATCGACGACGACACGGTCCATCGCCGGGTAGCTCGGGTTCGTTCCGTTCCAGGCGTCGCGCCCCTCGAGCGGGTTCGGCGTCCCGCTCCGCAGCGCGCCGTCGTACGCCGGCGAAGCCATCGCGCCGACGTCGACCCAGGTCATCCCGTCGTCGTCGGAGATCTCCAGCACCGCGCCGTCCCACTCGGGCTCGATGTCGTAGCGGTGATCGAACGCGATCTGGAGGCCCCCACTCGCCGACACCACGATCGGCGGCGAAGTCAGGTACACGTCCGCGGGCGCGCCGACGTTCGGACAGAGCCAGCGGTGGGAGGACGGCGCGATCTCGATCCGCTCGCAGCGCTGCGACGTCTCGAGCGTCGCGTCCAACGTCGCCGACCACACCGACGAAGGCGCCTCCACGTCGTCCGTCGCGCTCGCGCTCGCGGCGACGTCCCAATTGACCCGGAACGCGACGGAGCCCCCGAGCGTCGAGGTGGGGACGAGCGTGGGATCCTCGATCACCACGTCGAACGGGCTCTCGTGGACGTCGGTCGAACCCGTGAGCGCGACGTCCAGCTCCACCGTCGCGATGTCGAACGGGAGGAACGAAGGCAGCGTGACGGCGTTCCCCGACGGGAACGACACGCGAGGGTCCGCGCTCGTCACCGTCGCGAGAGCGTTCGTCAGCCCGGACACGCCGACGTTCCGCGCCGACACGCGCAGCCGCCCGACCTCACCCGCATCGAGCACGCCGTCGCGATCGCAGAACGCGGCTTCGTCGTCGAGGCGCACGTCCCACAGCTCGACCGCGTTCCCCACCACGAAGCTCTCCACCACCGGGTGGTTGTCGGGCGACGCGCGGTCCGGCGCGCGCGCGCCGAGGCCGGCGCCGCGGCGCGCGAACGCCTCGTACATGATCGTGAAGTCGTCCGGGTCGTTCGCGTACGCCGCCGCGAGGACGCCGTTGCGCGCTTCGACGAACGTCGGGTTGGGGGGCGTCATCTTCAACCCCGCGACGAGGTACCGCGCCATGCGATCGCGCGCCTGGTCGAACGTGTGGCGCGGGTCGCGGAGCAACGCGACGTAGCACTCCCACAGCATCGTCGACCACACCTCGCCCGTGCGATGCACGGCGGAGTTCGTGGCGCCGTCGAGGCCGAAGTAGGTCGGGACCTGGCTCGGCAACGCGACGCCGTCCGCGATCATGCCGAACGTGAGCGCGTTCTTGGTGACGTCGACCGAGTACGGCACGCGGCGAATGCCGTAGTACGGGTGTTTGTACGAGCTGTTCACACCGACGCCGAACGTGCCCGACCAGTTCGCGTTGGACGGGACCTGCGCGTCCTCCTCGGAGGTCGTCATGAGGAGCCCGACGAAGTCGCTCCACCCCTCGCCCATTCCGCGCGACTGATTCGCGGAGAGCCCCGCCGCGTTCGCGATGAGGCGGTTCGAGAGGTAGTGCCCCCACTCGTGCGACACGATCGCGCCGTCGAGGCCGGAGTCCTTGTCGGGCCGCTCCACCTGCCGAATCGTCACGGTGACGGTCTCGCCGTTCGCGATCGCCGCGCGAATCCGATCGCCCTGCAGCTCGGTGACCGAGACGATCGGCACCGGCGTCGTGTCGTTCGAGTTGTTGACGTCCGGCGGCACCCACCCGAAGCGATCGTCGGTCAGCAACACCCCCGCGGCCCCGGCCGCCTCCGCGTTCAACGCCTTCTCGAGGTAGTTGCAGCCGCCCCGCGCCACGAGCGCGATGTTCCCGGCGACGGTGCTGCTGTTGACGTACGGTTGGCAGCCGTCGGCCGTGTCGCCGTCGCCGTCGTCGACCACGACGAGCGCGCCAGTGACCGCAAAGGACGGCGGGACCGTGAACCGCGAGTTGCCCGCGACCGAGACCTGAGCCAGCGCCGACGGCGCCGTGATCTCCACCGTCGCGTTCGGCCGCGCCAACCACACGTACATCTGCATCCGCGGCCGCGCGCCGTCCGCGCGCGTCGACATGTTGGCGTTGTTCGTCCCGCTGTAGTCCTGCACCTCGGCGCGGATGTTGTCGTCCTCCATCCCGCCGCGCCCGTAGTTCGAGGTCTGCGCGTTGCGCGCGAGCTCGTCGAAGCCGCGGTCGTAGAACCAGTCGTGCAGGTAGTTGTTGAGGTAGAAGAGCTGCACGATCGCCGCGCGCTGCGAGCTCGCCGGTGGCGCGGCCGGATCGTGTGCGTAGTCGAAGGCGCCGGTGGAGGTGATCGTCGCGCGGAAGTCCGAGCCCGAGAGGCCGTCCGGCGAATCGAGGTCCGCATAGGCGTCGACGTTGTTGCCGTTCGTCTCCGTCGCGTCGCCCTCGAGCCAGGGGTCCTGCGTCGAGATCGGTCCGTGGTCCAAGGTGATCAGGTTCGTCGCCGCGACCTGCGTGACGAATGGCTCGTAGCGGCCGGTCGGGTGCGGCATCCACGCGTCGCCCTGCGGTCCCTCGTAGAAGTGGTGCGGGAGGTTCGCGTCCGCGTACACGCGGTACGCGAAAGCGGCGTCTTCCGTGAGGTCCTTGCGGAACAGCACGCGGCCCTCGGTCGCGTCGATCACGTACGCGTAGATCGCGGACGTCGGCCCCGCGTCGCGCTGCACCGCGAGCTCGACGTGGTATGCGGCGAACAGCCCGACCGGCATCGCGTAGACCACCTCGCGCACACGCAAACGCTCCGGGAAGACGCGCCCGTACGGCCCCTCGACCGCCGGGCCGTCGTACCAGGTCCACCCACCGGCGGGGCGCGCGCCCGTGAAGTCCGCCGGGTCGAACAGCGCGCCCGCGAGATCGAGCGAAGCCATCGCCAACGCGGCGCGCGGGCTCAACTCGCGCCCGGTCATCGACGCGGACGCGCGCGTGGCCTCGGGCGGGAGCGCGCCGGAGATCGCGACGAGCTCGAGGGCCTGGTTCATCACCACGTGGAGCGCCTCGCGGAACACCGGCACGCCGTCGACGCGAGCGCCGAAGCTCACGATGATCGCGCCCTCGCCGGTGTCGTGGATCCCGTCCACGATCAGTCGATCCACTGAAGCGATTCGGTAGAGGGACGCCTCCTCGGCGAGGTGTCGACGCGCCGCGAGCTCCGGGCCCACGCCGAAGTCGGCGGCGCGGCCGCGGTCGGCCCAGTAGAACGACGGGACGCCGAAGCGCGAGGCCTCGGCTCCCACGCGACCCCGCGATCGCGCGGCGGCGCGCGGGAGCTCCACCCGGTGCTCGGAGGCGAGGAATTCGTCGTGATTCGGCGGCGTCGCGCCGAGCCCGGTGAGGAGGACGAGCGTGGTGATCAAGGCCCGCGCATCATACTCAATCAGGTCGCGGACCAGGACTTCGAACGCGGTGTGTGTGCCCTGAGGCCGGTGCCCCACCCCACACCCGATTTGGCGTCTCGAAGCGAGGCACGCGCTGGAACCAGGCCGAGGAGGCGTCGAATGAGAACGAGGAGCCATGGCACTCGGCGCGCGCAAGTTCGATGAGGGTTGTTCTGCGGAGGAGGAGCGCGAACTCCGCGCTCGAATCTCGGTGCGCGAGGACGGGATCATCTCCTGGAACGAGGTCGCCGAACCGTCCGAGTTCGTGATGCGGCTCTTCCGCGAGGAGATCCTGAAGAAGGCGCGCCCCGGCCCGATCGATATCTTGATCGATCTCACCGGCGCAGGCCGCCCCGACGCCGCGGCTCGCGAGGGTCTGCGTGCGCTGTTCGGCTCCATCGCCAACATCGGCGCGGTCGCCGCGTTCACGGAGCGCAACCTGCTCCTGAACAGCGCGGCCCGGTTCGTCCTCCGGAGGAGCTGCCCCAAGAACTCGTCGGTCCACAAGACGAAGGAGGAGGCGCTCGATGCCATCGCAGCCGCTCGAGCTCGGCGAAGCGCTTCTTCGTAGGATCGTCGACGAGCTCGCCGACATCGGCGCAGGGCGTTGCTCGATCACGGACGAGATGATCGAGGCGCAGACCCACCCCGACATCCGCGATCTCCTCACGGGGATGATGTACCTCCACGAGGATCTCCGCCTCCGACACGAACGCGAAGATCAGGCCCTGCAACGCGCGGAGGCCGCACGCGAGCTCGCGGAGCGCGCCGACCGCGCGAAGAGCGAGTTCATCGCCAACATGAGCCACGAGATCCGCACGCCCCTCAACGGCGTGATCGGGATGGCGGCGCTCCTCGCCGACACCGACCTCGACCCCGACCAGAGCGAGTACGTCGACATCATCACCGCGAGCGCGGACTCCCTCCTCGCGCTGATCAACGACGTCCTCGACATCTCCAAGATCGAAGCCGGCCGCGTCGAACTCGAGCACATCCCGTTCGAGCTCTCCGCCGTCGTCGAACGCTGCCGCCGCATCGTCGAAGTCCACGCCCACGAAAAGGGCATCGAGCTCACCTCACGCGTCGGGCCGGAGGTCCCGCAGGTCGTCCTCGGCGATCCGACACGCTTCGGCCAGATCATCCTGAACCTCCTCTCGAACGCCGTGAAGTTCACGGTCGCGGGGCGGGTCGAGGTCCGCGTCGCTCCCTTGGGTTCCGATCGACTCCGCGTCGAAGTCGAGGACACGGGGATCGGCATCGCTCCGGAGGCCACCGAGACGATCTTCGAGAGCTTCGAGCAAGCCGACAGCTCGATCACGCGCAACCACGGCGGCACCGGCCTCGGGCTCTCGATCTCGCGACGCCTCGTCGAGATGATGAGTGGTGAGATCGGCGTCGAGAGTCGCGTCGGCGTGGGCTCGACCTTCTGGTTCGAGATCCCCGTCGCGCGCGCCGCGGCGACCGTCGAGGAGCCCCCCGCGGCTCCGATCTCCGACGCGGTCGACCACGCGCGACCTCGCATCCTCGTGGCGGAGGACAACGTCGTGAACCCAACGCTGGTCGAGCGCATCCTGCAGCGCGGC
>JAUHYN010001203.1 GCA_030426505.1 bacterium
GCGTGTCCGTGAGCACGGTCTACAGCAAGAAGGCCAAGATCAAGAAGCGCCTCGAGAACCTCGCCCGCGCCGCCGCGTAGTTTGGTAGAACCGGGACCGGTGTCCCGCCTCGCACGCGCCAAAGAGGTCGCCGCCCACAAGCTCCGCGACCTCATCCGCGACGAACGTCGCCGCGCGCGCTTCCACATCGAACTCATCGAACGCGACGGGCCGATCTCTCGAGACCGCGTCGCCCACATCGTGCTCGCGCGCTGGGTGAAGGCCGCGCAGGTCGAAGGCGGCGCGACCGGCGCGCTCGGCCTGATCGGCGTCCCGCTCGACGCGCTGGTCTTCACGTACTTCCAGCTCGCGATGATCGTCACCGTCGCCGAGGCGTACGGGCACGACCTCGAGGGGCACGGCGGTGAAGATCGCGTCCTGGGCGTGCTCGGGCGGGCGCACGGCGTCGAAGACGTCCTCCGCGCGAGCCCCCGCGTCATCGGCGCGATCGCGAAGGCCATCGCCCTCAAACACGGCCTCGGCTCCCTCGGTCGCGTGGTCCCGCTCGTCGCGGCACCCATCGCGGCCCGCATCAACGAACGCGCGATGATCCGCACCGGCCAAGAGGCCCTGCGCACGTTCGGCAACGTCTACCTCCTCGAATGATCGGCGCGCTCCTCGCGGCCGCCGTCGCCGCGACCCCCTCCCTGCGCATCGAGGCGAAGGTCGCGGACGACCTCGCGACGGTCGCGATCGTCACCGAACAGCGCGTCGCCGCCGACGGCGAGATCGCGATCGTGCTCGCCGCCGAGCGCTACCGCGAGATCCCGGAGGACCTGCTCCCCACCGCCGAGACCGAGCTGTTCGCCGGCGCCTTCGATCCGGGCGGCTTCGACGACGTGCGGATCGAGATCGACGGGCGCCTGTGCCGCGTCGATCTCTTGGAGGCGACCGCCGACGCGGCAAGGGACGCCGACGTCGAAGCCCGCGTCGCACGGGTCGAGCGCGGCCCCGAAGGCGCCATCGCGTACTGCCCCGCCTCGGGCGACGTCCGCGTCCGCACCACCGCCACGCTCGTCGTGCCGGATCGGTATGGGCCGTTCTCGCGGCACAAGCGTCAGCTCACGCTCGGCGGCGGCTGGTACCCGTACGTCGCGGAGCCCGACGCCCCCGCGCCGCTCGTCGACGTCACGCTCGAGCTCACCGCCCCGTTCGGCTTCGGCGTGGTCGTTGGCGATCGCGCATTCACGGGAGAGGGGCGTCGCGGCACGATCACCACCACGCAGCGCCGCCGCCAGCTCCCGCTCGTGCTCCTCCCTCCGAACGCGGGCGAGCGCCGGATCGCGGGCGGGCGCGTGCGGCTCCTCTCACGCCTCGAGGGCCGCGACCTCGTCGAGTTCGAGCGCCGCGCCGAACAGCTCGACCTCGCGCTCGCCGAGCTCTTCGACTTCGTCGCCGCGCGCGGCGGCGCGACCCCGACCGCCGAAGCGCCGCTCCTCGTCGTCGACGCGCCGCTCCGCCACGACCTCGCGCGCGCGACCGACGGCCACGTGCTCGTCAGCGATCGCGCGTTCCGCCTGACGCCGGTCGAGCGCTTCCTTCGATTCCACCGCTACCCGATCCTCCGCGAGGCGCTCCTCGTCCACACCGCGAACCGCCTGCGCTCGCCGGAGCCGCTCGCGATCGTCGGCGCCGACGCCGTCGCCGCGTGGCAGGTCGACGCGCTCGTGAAGCACCAACTCGAGGCGCGCGAAGACGTCTTCGACGTGCTCTCGCTCTGGTCGTTCATCCCCGCCGTCGACTCGATGCTCTACGCGCCCCAGTTCCCGTTCGTCGGCGCCTACTTCCGCCTGATCCGCGAGACGGATCCGCTCCGCGCGAACCTCCTCGATCCCCCGTCGCCGTATCCGCGCGGGAAGCTCATCTACGAGAAGCTCCTCGATCGCGTCGGCCCCGCCGAAACCGACGTCGCGATGGAGGCGATCGGGCAGGGCACCGACGTCGTCGCCGCGCTGCGCGTCGCGCTCTGCGACGACACCGACACGTTCCTCGAGACCTGGCTCGGCGCGTACCCGAGCGTGCAGTACCGGATCGCCGACCACCGTTCGTCGTGCGAGGGCGTCTGCCGCGCGACCGTCGTCGTCGAGCGCACCGGCGACGCGATCGCGGAGCCGGTGGAGCTGAGGCTCGTCGACGACGACGACCACCAGCGCCTCGTCCGCGTCGAGACCTCGACCGCCGCGCTCCGCACCGTGACCGCGACGCTCGCCGCGCCGCTGTCCGAAGTCGTGCTCGATCCGAACGGCCGCCTCGCCGAGGCACCGACCGCCGCGGTGCCGTCGCCGAAGTTCGACAACCGCACGGACCCGCGGTGGCGCTTCCTCCTCAACAACTTCAACATCCTCTACTCGCCGACGGCCGGGAACATCGACACCGCGCTCGACATCGGCTTCTCCCGCGTCCGCGACGTCCACTGGCGCTTCGCCGCGCGCGCGAGCTACGCGCCGGACGCGGTCACGCTCTCCGGGCGAGCCATCTACTACTTCGGCGCGCCGCTCACGCCGGATCGCCTCTCCCAGTGGATCGGCGTGGTGGGCGCCGGCGAGTACCTCTTGCCGAACTTCGCGGGCGAGACGGAGTCGGCGTTCGCGGCGTCCGGAGCGCTCTTCTACGGCTGGGACACCCGCCGGACGGCCTGGGTCGCGGAGGCGGGGGAGGCCGTGCGGGCGTCGATCGCCTACGACCGAGTGATCGGCGACCTCGCGAGCGCCCCGG
>JAUHYN010001204.1 GCA_030426505.1 bacterium
AAGTGAGCCGGCGCTGCTCGCTGCCGTCCGCGTTCATCACGAACAGGTCGAGCTGACCGTGGCGGCTGCTCGCGAACGCGATTCGTGTGCCGTCGGGCGACCACGCCGCGTCGAAGTTGCCTTCGCGGTTGTCGGTGAGGCGCACGAGCTCGCCGCCCGCGACGCGCACCTTGTACAGGTCACGGAACGACGCGCGCGCCGACTCGAAGAGGAGCCACGCGCCGTCCGGCGAAAAGCGCGGGTGCCAGTCGAACCCGGGCGCCGGCGCGACGACCTGGCGTTCGGCGAGCTTCGCGTCGGTGAGGACGATGTCGTCGTCCATCGTGAGCGCGACACGGCCGCGGGCGTCGCCGACGTACGCGCGCTCGTCCTGGGTGAGGCGCTCGAGCTGGGTGCCGTCCGGGCGGACGCGGTACAGCGGGCTGGCCTCGTCGGCGTGGTGGCCGCCGGCCGAGAAGTAGAGGTATCCGGGGAGGGCGCTCCGCTCGTCGGCGCTGAGGGGACCGTCGTTCGATTCGCTGCGGCACGACCACGTCGCGGCGACCAGCGCGATACCGACTGCCAACCTCACGTGATCAGTCGTAGGGATTCTCGAAAAGAGGTCCTATCCACCCGTGATCGAACGGGTTTCGAACTCATGTGGACGCGAGACATCAGGTCGGATGTCAGACAAGTTCAGGCGGGCGGGTTTCGGGAGGCGTCAGGCGCCGAGGGGAGGCCGGATTCGGGGCTTGCGCACATCAACCCACACAGTGTGGACCCAAAAGCACAGCAGGGCCCCGATCCGGTGTGTGCAGACCGTTGGTCGGGCTATCGGGAGTCAGAAGTCTCACGCGAGCGCTCGGCGCGGTCGCTCTCGGGGGGCATTCGGTCCCGCGGGATCGTGTCGTCGCAGTCGAGCGCCCAGCGCGCGAGGAAGACGCCGCCGCGGGCGTCGTCGCTCGTGATGATGCGGCCGTGGATGACGCCGGTGGTGTCGCCGTCGCGCTCGGCGAAGCGGGCGCGGACCGCGATGGTCTCGTCGTCGATGCGCTCGAACGTGCCGCGGGCTCGCGCCATGAAGTTGCCGTTGAGGCCGATGAGCTTCGCGAAGAACACCTGGCTACCGTCGGCGCGCACGCCGTAACGACCGCGGATGTGGCCGATGCGATCGCCGTCGCGGTTCGTCACGACGCCGAACACCGCGCCCACGCCGTCGCGCCCGAGGCCGGTGGCTCGCGCGCGGATCGCGCCGCCGCGGCACTGCTCGCTCCCGCCGTCGTCGGCGTGGATGCGGTGCGCCCGGACGTAGACCTGGCCGTTCGCGGTGCGGTGCATGCTCTGGTGGTCGACGAGTTCGCGGAGCGGAATGCCGATGGTGAGGCCAGCGGTTCGGATCGCGAGGCCGCGCGCGTCGTCGCCGAAGCCGATGACGAAGCGGGCGCCGTCGTGGTCACCGGCCGGCGTGGCGGAGTGCCAGGTCACGGTGCCGCGGTCGATGCGCTCGAGCTCGGCGTCCTCGCGGTCCTCGACGAAGACGTGGCCACGCAGGAACGCACCGCCGGCCGCCTCGACGGCGAAGCGCCAACGCGAATCGACGGGGCGGACCTGGTCGAGGAGGTCGCCGTAGCGAATCGACAGCGCGATGCGGATGCGGTCGGGCCGATCGGCCTCGGGCGGCTCGCGCATCGGGACGTCGCGCTCGGCGCGGTCCTGCTCGCGGACGCGGTCGTCGTCGAACTGCGGGCGCTCGTCGGAAGTGCGGATGCCGGCGTACGATTGCTCGAGCTCGAGGACATCGGTGCTCGCGGCCTCTTGGACCGCAGTGGACGTGTTTTCGGTTCCGCCGCAAGCGACGAGGAGGAGGGGCGTGAGGAGGTGAGTGAATCGCTTCATGCCCGCAGGTATTCGCAAAGCGCGGGCCAACCGCGATCCATCGCGCCGGACGCGATCTGCGGACAAGCGTCCGCAGGTCCCGTGCGGGTGATCGCCGACAGAAGACCGCAGTTTCGAATCCGGGCGCCGAAGGGATAGACTCGAACGTTGTCTGCGCCGCCTCCAAACACCGAGATCCGCGTCGGCTCGGTGATCCTCGCGCGCTACCGCGTCGACCTCCTCCTGTCGCGCGGCGCCAGCCCGACGATGATGTGTACGCGCTACCCGGACGGGGAGAAGGTGCTCGTCCGCGTCCTGCACGATCCACTCACGCAGGCGAAGGGCCCGCTCCTCGTCCACCTCGTCAACGAGGCCCGCGTCGTCATGGCGCAGCGCGGCGACGTCTCTCAGATCCTCGGGTTCGACATCGACCGCGCCACCGGCGCGCGCTGCCTGGTCATGGAGTACGACCAATCCGCGACCGCGGCGCAGATCGTCGATCCGGAGGGCCGCGAGAACCGCACCGCGGCCGCCTTCCTCGAGATCGCGCACGCGCTGGTCGAGCGCCACGAACACGATCGCCACGCCGCGACCCCCGAGGCCGCCCGCGGCCGAGACGGGGCCGTCGTCTCGGCCCCGAGGCCGCGCTCGCGCCCGGACGAACCCGTCGTCCACGCCCAGGCGCGCTTCGTGGAGGACGACACGGTCAACGGCCTGAGGCGCAAGGACCTCTACGCGCTCATCGCGTTCCTCTCGGCCGCGCTCGTGATCGGCGTGACCATCTTCAGCCAGGACCGCACGGTGCAACCGCCGCCGAACCTCTACGGCTGGTACCACGACTACGGGACGGGCGGCTCCGAGGCCTTCATGGACGACGCGCCCGTCGATCCGAACGATC
>JAUHYN010001205.1 GCA_030426505.1 bacterium
ACAACAAGCTCCGGCCGGGCGCGCTCATCGACCAACGTTTCCTGCTCGGTCGACGCCTCGGCTCCGGATCGACCGGCGTGGTGTGGCGCGCGCTCGATCAGGAGAAGGGGC
This sequence comes from bacterium, assembly GCA_030426505.1. GTDB lineage: Bacteria > Myxococcota > Kuafuiibacteriia > Kuafuiibacteriales > Kuafuiibacteriaceae > JAUHYN01. The sequence continues at coordinate 112 of JAUHYN010001205.1, forward strand.
ACGACGTCGCGCTCAAGATCCTCCACCCGAAGATGAGCCACGACGCGATGCTCGTCGCGCAGCTCGCGCGCGAAGCGGACGTCCTCCAGCAGCTCGACCACCCGCACATCGCGCGGTCGTTCGCGTTCCAACCGAACGGGCCGTTCGTCTACCTCGCGATGGAGCTGATCGAAGGGAAGCCGCTGCACGAGGTCATCGGCGAGCACACGCGCGAGAAGAAGTACTTCGAGCACGCGGAGGTGATGCGCATCCTCACGCAGCTCACCGACGCCGTCGGGTACGCACACGGCAAGTACATCGTCCACCGCGACCTCAAGCCGCAGAACGTGATCGTCCACGGCGAGGGCGCGGACATCCACGTGAAGGTGCTCGACTTCGGGATCGCGCGCCTGCTCGAGGGGAGCATCTTCGACGCGACGACGCTCGGTCGTCAGCTCGGCTCGTTGTTCTACATGTCGCCCGAGCAGACGCGCGGGGAGCCGGCCGACGCGCGCAGCGATGTGTTCGCGCTCGGCACGATCCTCTTCGAGCTCGTGACGCTGCGGCGCGCGTGGGCGTGGGACGAAGCCGGCGTGCCGGTGCCCGCGTTCGAGCGACCGGTGCCGGCGGGCGAGGCGAACGCGATCGCCGCGGTGTTCACGCGGCTGACGTCGGGGCCGCGGCCTCGGGTCAGCGACGTTCGATTGGAGATGCCGCCTTCGTTCGACGCGATCATCACGCGCGCGCTCGCGGTGAAGCGCGAGGATCGGTTCGCGTCGGTGCAGGAGCTCGCGAAGGAGGCGCTCGCGGGGTTGGAGCGCATCACGGGTTCGGTGGAGGCGGCGACGGTGCTCGCTTCGGCGGTGGACCGCGCCGGGTTCCGCGCGCCGTCGGATCCGATGCGCGGGACGCAGATCGAGAGCAACGAGTTCGCGGTGACGAACGAGTTCGCGGAGACCGCTCTCGTGACGGCGGCTCACGAGATGTCGCTCGGCGCAGCGACGATGTCGCAGACCGACGAGGACCTCGGCACCGGCGACCCGACGGTCCACGGCGAACACATGGAGACGCTCGAGGCGGGCTCGATGTCGATCACGAAGCCCCCGATGCCTTCTGCGCAGGAGGTCGCCCCGGAACACTCGGGCCGGAACAAGCGCGACTGGCCCCAGACCATCGAGTACCGCGCGGCAAAGGAGCGCGCGGAGCCACGAGCGCGCACGCGGGAGGTCGGTGACTCCGAACCGCCCCCGAACCCGGTCCGAGCGCCGGTCGCGTCGGGGGGTCGGATGATCGAGCGCGCCGAGCTGCCGCGCTTCGATCAAGCGCCGGTGCCGGTGACGGTCGCGGCCGAGACACGAGAGAACCCGGCCGCGCAGGAAGAGAAGCTGCGCGTGCTGCCGATCATCGCGGTCGCGATCGTGTCGATGCTGCTCGCGATCCTCGTGGGGCTCGTGATCTTCGAGCCCGACCCGCCCGCCGAGGTGATCGAACTGAAGCCGCCGCCGAAGGCCTCCACACGACACGAAGAGCTGTGGGCGCGCCTCGCGACCGTGAAGAAGGACCCGAACGACGCCGGCGCCATGACGTTGCTGACCCAGGGCATCGTCGCGGCGACGGAAGAGGTCGCGGACCGCGAGGTCGCGAAGACGATCGTCGCGTGCGCGAAGGGCAACGAGCTGCTGAAGAACGCGGCGGGGATGGAGAACTGCCTAAGGCGGTTGGAAGACGCCACGGCGCCCTAGCTGAAAACTGAAAGCTAAAAGCTAACGGAGCACCAAGTCCAAGTCGTACGTGTTGCCCGGTTCGCTCCCCGCGTCCGCGTAGAGGTACACGCGCAGCACGTAGGTCCCGCCGACCTGCGTGGAGAAGAGGATCGTCTCGTCGTCGTCGCCGGAGGTCGCGCTGGTGAGGAGCGTGCCGGACAGGGTGGAGAGCTCCGCGTCGATGTCGCCTTCGGCGTGGGCGAAGGCGAGGAGGATGTCGACGCCCTGTCCGGCGGCGAGATCGAAGCGGTAGTAGTCGGCGTCGGCTTCGCACATCGTGAGCGCGGCGTGCGCGCCGAACGGGAGCGGCGCCGCGGCGGCCGCGGACTCGTTGGGTTCGAAGGCGTCCGGCGCGCAGGACGAGCTCGTGAGCTCGAGCGTGTAGTCGTTTCCGGGCGCGGCGCCGGCGTCGCTCGCGAGGTGGACGCGCAGCACGTATGCGCCGGAGCTCGTGACGACTTGGATGCGCTCGTCGTCGTCGCGGCTGTCGGCGACCGCGACGCGCGCGCCGGTCGCGTCGAAGAGTTCGAGGTCGACGTCGCCCTCCGCGTTGGTGAACGTCGCGTCGATGGTGAGCGGCGCGCCGGCAGGGGGCGTGAAGACGAAGTAGTCGTCGTCGGTGTCGCAGGCGCTCGCGGTGTAGCGCTGATCGAGCGCGGCGGGGGAGGCGGCGGCGGGCGCGTCGTTCGGTTCCATCGCGTCGGCGGTGCAGCGGAGTGGCTCGGTGCGGACGACTTGCAGACCGTACGGCGTCCCCGCGCGGCGCCCGCCGTCGCGGACGGCCGGGTCTTCGCCGCCAGCGTCGAGAACGAGGTCCGCGCCTTCGACGCCACGAACGGCCGCCGCCTGTGGACCTATACCGGGGTCGCCGAGTCCGCCATCATCCTCGGCGCGGCCTC
>JAUHYN010001206.1 GCA_030426505.1 bacterium
CGCTCCATGTCGCAGATGTCCTGGACCGCGTACGGCTCGAGGTTGTTCTCGCTCGCCATGTAGATGAAGAACGTCCACGGCTTCGGCGGCGCGTAGGGCACGGTGTCGAGGCGCGTCTTCATGAGTTGGGCGGCGCCCTTCGTCATGTCGGCGGTGCGGCGGATCTGTTCGAGCGCGCGGCGCGTGCGGATGTTCGGGACGCCGCCGCCCATCGTGCCGAACGCGAGGAGCTTCTCGACCGCTTCGTGGTTCAGCGGCTTGTGCTTGCCGATCTTGTCCGCGAGCTCGTGGAGCACGGTCACCATGCGCTCGGGCGGGAGCAACTTATCGAGGTCGTGCGCCTTCTTCGCGACGGCCGCGAACACGTCGGTCCACAGCGCGGGGTCTTCGAGTTCGGCGTGTTCGAGCATCGAGAGGACGAGGCGGACGGTGGTCTCGCCGATCGCGGGGGCGCGGCGGAGCGCGTTGACGACGTACTGGGCGTCTTCGGCGGGGACGTCGTTGCCGCGCTTCTTGTTGAGGCGCTTGCGGATGCGACCGGAGAGGGCGAGGTCTTCGGAGGCGGCCCAGGCTCGGATCTGGGCGGGGGTCTGGCGGGGCTCGGTCGACCGCTGGAGCGGGAGGAACCGGGGGCCCATCTGAGCGTTGGCGAATTCCGGAGCTGCGTTGGTCGGAGCCGACTGAAAACCGGTCGTGGTAGGCGCGAGGCCGAGGAGGCGGCGGTTCTTGACGCTTTGCACGAGACGGAGGCCCTCCGGACGTCAGGAGTTATCGCACATCATCGGACATTGGTTGCGTCCTTGGGCCGATTTAGCGCGGATAACCCTGCGCGGCGGTCGGCCGAGGCCCCGAGGCCCGCCGACGGGGCGACGCGGCGGGTCGACCCAAGACCGTCCGATTGCTGCGCACGCAACCCGAAAGAAATCCGAGTCGCTGTCCACGCGTCGCGAAGGAAATTCGCGCCTCGCGCCGCCCGCGCACGCGATCGTCCGGTCCGCGGTGCCCGTGACCGGATTCCCGTGGACCACCCCGCCCGCGTGCCGAAGCTTCGAGACGGTGGAGAGCAACCCGTTCGCGCCCGCGCTCACCCCGATCGACGGGGGACGTTCCTACGCCGGCGCGCTGCGCTTCGCGCTGGTCGTCGGGCTCACCACCCTCGCCGTCTTCCTCGACCCGGAGACCCGGCGGCTCGTCGTCGGGCACCAGTGGCTCCTCCCCCTCGTACCGATCGTGATCGCCGCACTCGTCGCGACGGTATCCCGCAGAGCGCCCGCGCTCGCCGGTGTGCCGCTCCTCTTCGCGGTCGGGTACCGGGCGTACGCGGCGATTCGATCCCACGAGGTCCTCGCCACCGCCGACCTGTCGACGCCCGCCGTGTTGATTGCCAGCGGCCTCGCCGAGGGTACGCTCGTCCTGTTCGTGGCCGCCGTCGCGACCTGCGGCCTCGTCGCGACGACGCCATCGGCGTATCGCTGGCCCGCCGCGGTCGTCACCGCGCTCCTCGCGTGGCTCACGCGCGCGCAGGTCGAAGCGCTCTTCGTGCTCCACCGCGCGCCGCCCGACGCGAAGCACCTCCCCGAGCTCTTCACCGACCTCGGCACGTTCGCCGTCTGCGCGCTCGGCGTCGTCGTGATCGGTCTGATGATCTGGGCGACGCGTCACCGCCGCGCTCCGCTGCTCGTCTTCGCGCCGACGCTCGGCGCGCTCGTCTACGCGTTCTGGCTCGGATCGTTCGTCCGCGACGTCATGTTCTGAGGCGGGCGCTCCCACCCCGCGAGCCGTCGCACCACGCCCTCCACCGGACGCACCGACACGATGCGCACGAACAACCGCGGGAGCTCGTCGGCGATCTCGCGGCGCACCGCCGACCACAAGAACACCAACGCCAATCCGCGGAACACTCCGGACACGACGAACAACGTCGCGTACCCGATCTCGAGGAGCAGCGCGCTGCCGATCAAACCGGCCAACACCTGCATCGTCCCGGACGCCGCGCTCGACAATCCCATGAGACCGAACCGGTGTTCGTCGTCCGCGCTCCCCAGCAACAACTGGAAGCTCGCGTACTCCAGCCCGGACCACGCCGCGCCGGACACCGCCTGCGCCGCCAGCAGCCACCCGAAGTCCGTGGTCACCGCCCACGCGAACGGGATCGTCGCGACGCCGATCCCCGCGCCAGCGAGCACCTTCGACAACCCGTAGCGGACCGCGAGCCGGTGATAGATCGGAAACGACACCGTCTTCGCGAGCGTCGCGGCGGCGATGAGGATCGCGTACCGCTCGAAGTCGAGCGCGAGGCCCCGCAACATATAAGGCGTGAAGAACGGCGCCGCGAGGTACGTCCCGAACGTCATCGCAGCGAGGTAGGCGGGCGTCCTCAGACGCGAACGTCGGAACACCTCGCTCAGCGCAGGCGTTGCGCGGCGCTGCGCGGGTTGCGCGGTCGGCGTGGCGAGGAGCAGCCCGGCGCTGACGCCGCGCGCGAGGAGCCCGACGAGGAACATCAAAGAGAACGCACCGATTGCGTCACTCGCGCGGCGACCCGCTTCGAGGTGGTGGCCAGCGAACCAGAACGTGATCAACAAGGTCGCACTCGCCAGCGCCGAACGGCGCGCGAAGTACGCTTCGCGCGGCACGTCTTCGGTGAGCTCCGCCATCCACGTGCTCCACGCCGGCACGATGATCATCCCGGATGACCAGAAAGCGATCTTTGTCGCGAGGAGCGGCGCAAGACGTGCGTCCTCGAGCGTG
>JAUHYN010001207.1 GCA_030426505.1 bacterium
CAGCCGTGCTGGTCGCCGTGTTCGCGATCGGCACGTGCGGGCTGATCTACGAGCTGATCGCGGGGACCCTCGCGAGCTACGTCCTCGGCGACTCGGTCACGCAGTTCTCCACCATCATCGGCGTCTACCTCTTCGCGATGGGCGTGGGGGCGTGGCTGTCCGGCTTCGTCACCCGCGACGTGGTCGCGCGCTTCATCGAGGTCGAGATCGCGGTGGGGCTCGTCGGCGGGATGTCGGCCGCGGTCCTGTTCCTCGCGTTCTCGCGCGTCTCGTTCTTCCACGTGGTCCTGTACGGCCTCGTGCTGGTGATCGGCGCGCTGGTCGGCCTCGAGATCCCGTTGCTCATGCGGATCCTGAAGGACCGCTACGACCTCAAGGACCTCGTCGCGCGCGTCCTCACGGCGGACTACCTCGGCGCGCTCGTCGCTTCGCTCGCGTTTCCGATCTTCCTCGTACCGAAGCTCGGGTTGGTGCGCGGCGCGTTCGCGGTGGGGTGCCTCAACGCGATCGTCGCGGTGTGGTGTACGCACCTGCTCGCCGACGCGCTGAAGAACCCGCGCATCGTGTGGCTCCTGCGCGTGGAGGCGTACGCGTCGCTCGCGTTGATGATCGTGGGGATGGCGCTGTCGTCCGAGATCACCGACCTCGCGGAGGACGCGCTGTACGCGGACCCGATCGTCTACGCGAAGACCACGCCGTACCAACGCGTGGTGATCACGCAGGGGCGAACGAGCTTTCAGCTCTACATCAACGGCAACCTCCAGCTCACCAGCTCCGACGAGTTCCGCTACCACGAGGCGCTCGTGCACCCGGCCTTCTCGGTGTTCACGGAGCGCACCGGGCACGCGCCGAAGCGCGTGTTGGTCCTCGGCGGCGGGGACGGGCTCGCGATGCGCGAGATCGTCGGCTACCGGGGCGTCGAGCGCGCCACGCTGGTCGACCTCGATCCGGTGATGACCAGCCTCGCGAAGAGCCTCCCGCTCCTCGCCGACCAGAACCAGCGCGCGCTCGAAGACCCGCGCGTGGAGGTCGTGAACGCCGACGCCATGATCTGGCTGCGCGACGCCGACCTCGAACCCTACGACGTCGTCATCATCGACTTCCCCGACCCGAACAGCTTCTCGCTCGGCAAGCTCTACACCACGCGTTTCTACCGGCTCCTGAGTCGCGCGCTCACCGCGGACGGCGTCGCGGTCGTGCAAGCCACCTCGCCGATGTACGCGCGCAAGTCGTTCTGGTGCGTGGCGACCACGATGGAGGCGACCGGCTTCTTCGTGCGCGCCTACCACGCCGCCGTCCCTTCCTTCGGCGAGTGGGGCTACGTGCTCGCGTCGAAGCGCGCGTTCGACGTCCCGTCCACGTTGCCCGCGCGTGACCTCGCATTCCTGACGCCGGAGACGATGCGGTCGCTGTTCGTCTTCTCGGCGGACATGTCGCGCGTCCCGGCCGAGGTGAATCGACTCAACAACCAGGTGCTCGTCGCGTATTACGACGAGGAGTGGTCGCGCTGGCACTGACGTCCACCCGACGCGAGCTCCTGAGGTGGCTCTTCGGCGCGACCGCGGCCGGCGCGCTCGGCGCGTGTCGTAAGACCACGCAGCCCACCTTCGAGGGCGAGTACCACGAGGCGCCGTTCGCGGCCGGGCACCGCATCCGCGACGGCGTGACGCCGCCCGCGTCGACCGCGCCGCCGGTCGAGGTGCCGGTGTTGATCCTCGGCGGAGGCATCGCGGGCCTCTCCGCCGCGTGGCGATTGAATCGCGCGGGCTTCGACGGCTTCTACGTCCTCGACCTCGAGTCGGCGCCCGGCGGGACCGCGCGCGGCGATCGCTCACCGGTCACCTCGTACCCGTGGGGCGCGCACTACCTCCCCGCGCCACGCCCGGACAACGCGCCGCTCCTCGAACTCTGCGACGACCTCGGCTTCGTCGCTTCGTACGACGACGCCGGCGCGCCGACCTTCCACGAACACCTGTTGGTCGCGGACCCTCAGGAGCGCGTGTTCTTCGAGGGCGCGTGGCACCGCGGCCACCTGCCGATGCACGCGGCGACCACCGCCGACCGCGAACAGCTCGCGCGGTTCGAGCGCGCCGTCGCCGCGCTCGTGGATCGACGCGAGGACGGCCGCCGCGCGTTCACGCTCCCGCTCGACACGGGCGCCGGGCTCGAGGCGCTCGACGCGATGACGTTCGAGGCGTGGCTCGATCGCGAGGGCTTCGACGCGCCGTTCGTGCGCGCGCTCGCGGACTACGCGTGTCGCGACGACTACGGGACGACACCGGGTACGACCAGCGCGTGGTACGGGCTCCACTACTTCGCGGCGCGGACCGCGCGGGGCGGAGGCGACAGCGCGTCGTTCTTGTCGTGGTCGAATGGCAACGCGCACATCGCCAACGCGCTCGTGGCGAAGATCGGGCAGAGCCGCTTCCGCCCCTTCACGGTGATCACTGCGGTGGAGCCGCACGGCGACGGGCGCCGCGCGCGCGTCATGACGTGGGATCTGTCGCTGCGGCGCGCGACGACTTGGATCGCCGAGCAAGTGATCTTCGCGCTGCCGTCGTTCCTACGTCGGTACGTGGTGAAGGGGTTCGAGATCCCGACCTACCACCCGTCGTACGCGCCGTGGTTGGTGGCGAACGTCCACCTCGCGGCGCGGCCCGCCGCGCCCGGGTTCGAGCCGGCGTGGGACAACACGATCTTCGACAGCCGCTCGCTCGGCTACGTCGTCGCGACCCACCAGGACGGCTCC
>JAUHYN010001208.1 GCA_030426505.1 bacterium
TCCAAGTGGCGCTCAACCCGGTCTCCGCCGAGCTGATGGAGAAGAGCCGCGAGTTCATGTCGAACCCGCGCGGCACCTCGAGCGGCCGCCCGCGCGCGTTCTTCGGAGCGGTCGCGCGCTTCTTCCGCTCGGAGACGGGTGCGCAGGCGGACACGTTCGTGTTCCGATCGGAGCCGCTCTCGCGGCCCGCGAGGGCGTCGCCGTAATGTGGCCCCGGATCTCACGCTTCGAACGCCGGATCATCATCGCGATCTTCCTCGCGGCGACGGTGCCGTTCGTCATCTCGGTGATCTTCATCCCGCAGATCATCGAGACGCGGCTCGCGCTGTCGATGCACACCGGCGTCCGCGAGCAGCTCGAGGACTCCGCGCTCTTCTACAAGGACTTCTTCGACGCCAAGAAGAGCGAATACTCCGCGCGCGCCGAAGCGATGGCGAGCGATCCGATCCTGATCCGCGCCGCGCGCGAAGGGAACGTCACCGACGTCCGCGTGCGCCTCGAACAAGCCATCGCCGACTACCCCGAGGTGCGCTCGGTCCGCGTCATCACGTTCGACGAAGAGATCCTCGTCGCCCTCGACGGCCCCGAGGAGCGCATGGGCGACGGCTTCGTCCCGAAGACGATCGTACTGCCCCTCGGACTCGGCGACGCCCCGAAGCTCGAGGTCGTCTTCATCCTCTCGCGGAAGTTCCTCGCCGATCGCGCCCACGCCGAAGAGATCGCGCGCCTGTACGACGCGTCGCTCCGCACCGAGGATCAGCGCTCGCGCACCTTCTATCTGACGTACATCGCCATCTCCGCATTCGTGCTGCTCGTGTCGCTGTTCATCGGCTACCTCCTCGCGCGCAGCGTCACCCGGCGCGTCTCGCGGCTCGCGCTCGCGACCGAACGCGTCGCACGCGGCGAATCGGGGTTCACGGTCCCGCTCGGCGGCGACGACGAGATCACCGAACTCACCAACGGCTTCAACCGCATGATCGAAGAGGTCGCCGACGCACGCGACCGCATCGTCTACCTCGAGAAGGTCTCGGGCTGGCAGGAGTTCGCCCGTCGCCTCGCGCACGAGATCAAGAACCCACTCACGCCGATCCGCCTCGCGATCCAAGAGCTCCGTCGCCGCGCGCCCGACAACGAGCCGCGCTTCAAGAAGCTCGTCGACGACGCGAGCGACGTCGTCGAGGAGGAGATCGGCGCGCTCACTCGACTCGTCGGTGAGTTCTCGCAGTTCGCGCGCCTCCCCGAAGTCACGCCGTCGCCCGTCGACGCGAAGCGCTTCGTGCATGGCTTCCTCTCCGCGTACAACCAGTTCGAACCGGACGCCGTCGTCGAGGTCGACCTCCCCGACAAGCCACTCACCGTCGCGGTCGACCGCGTGCTCATGCGCCGCGTGCTCGCCAACCTCGTGATGAACGGCATCCAGGCCGCAGGCAAAGGCAAGGCGAAGCTCACCATCCGCATCGCGCGGATCCCCGCGACGGGCCTCGTCGAGATCCGCGTCGAGGACAACGGCCCCGGCGTCCCGCAGGACGTCGCGGAGAAGGTCTTCGAGCCGTACTACACGACGAAGACCGAAGGCACCGGGCTCGGCCTCGCGATCGTGAAGAAGATCGTCCTCCAGCACGGCGGATCGATCGCGCTGCGTCGCTCGCCGGTCGGCGGCGCCGCGTTCGTCATTCTCCTCCCGCCCGCGCCGCACGACGCCGTGCCGGAAGAGGACTCGGAGATGGACGAAGCGCTCGACGCCGCCGCAGCCGAAGTGCGCGCCGAAGACGAGCGCGAAGAGCGCGCCGGCGACCCGGCAGAGCCCGCGTCGCCGGACGTGACGACGAACTCTCCCTAGTCGGCACTAGAGACGTGACCAGAAACCCCCGCGGGCTCTCGCGGCCGCCTCTCACGCCTGCTCGCACGGCCGGCCTTCGGCCTCGCCTCGGTTACAGGGGCCCGCCATGCGCCCGCGGCGCCGCACGACCAGGCGCGAGACTCGACTCGCGAGCGCCTCACGGGGGTTTCTGGTCACGCCTCTAGGGCTTGAAGCGACGGACCGCGGCGCTCGCGAACAGACGCCCCGCGAACGGGATGTCGTGGACGAGGTACCGCTTCGCGAGGCGACGCGGCTCCTGCTGGAGCCGGTGCAACCACTCGAGCCCGGTCTTCTGCATCCACGCCGGCGCGCGCTGCACGTCGCCCGCGAGGAACGAGAAGCTGATCCCCACGCCGACCCACCACGCGTGCGGGAGCGCGTCGCGAATCGCGTCGGTGAGGTTCTCGCCCTTCGGGAACCCGAGCGCCACGAACACGATGTCCGCGCGGGACGCCTTCACGGCGTCCTTGATCGCGGCGACCTGCGCCGGGTCCTTCTCGAAGCCGTACTCCGGACAGTACGTGCCGCGGATCTCGAGCTCGGGGTGACGCTCGCGCAGGATCTCCGCCGCCTGATCCGCGATCCCCGGCGCGCCACCGAGGAGGAACAACGACTTCTTCCGCGCCGCGGCCCCCGCGCTGAGGCTCGAGATGACGTTCGAGCCCGCGACGCGCTCGGGGAGCGGCGTGCCCTGCATCCGGCTCGCCCAGATCAGCGGCATCCCGTCGGCGACGAGGATGTCCGCGCGCCGCAGCATGTCGTGCAGCGCTTCGTCGTGGACGGCCTGGCGGAGGATGTCGAGGTTCGGCGTGATCACCCAACCGCCGCGCCCCTCGTCGAGCGCGTCGAGGATCAGCTCGACCGTCTGGGCCTCGGTCACCCCGAGGA
>JAUHYN010001209.1 GCA_030426505.1 bacterium
TCGTCGAGGCGGGCCGGCACAACGGCTTCGCCAGCTTGCGCGAGGTGCTGGCGGCCGGCGCGCTCGACGACATCCGCGAGGCGACGGCCGGCGTCGCGCCGGACGTGACCGAAGACGAGGTGCGCACGCGCTGCCTTCGTTACGGGGAGCGGGTGCCCGTCGACTTCGCCGGCGTGAATGGCTACTACCCGCTGCTCCCCGATCCGATCCGCGGCGCGGAGATCAACGCGCGTCGCCTCACGTCGCTGTCGCGCATCGCGGAGCGCCCGGTGATCGTGCTCGAGGTCGGCTACCGCTCGAGCCCGCTGTCGCACGTGAAGCCTTGGGAGTGGCCGGACGAAGTGGACCCGCTCGTCGATCACCCATCGCAGGCGCGCGCGTGGGCGGCGGTCCTCACGCACTGGCTCCACGCCGAGGGCGTGCGCGGCCTCCTCGTCTGGGTCGTGCCGACGGACCCGGACGATCCCGCGTCGGAGCCGGCGCACGGATTCAACCCGATCAACAAGCCGGCCGAGGAGGTCATCGGTCGCGTCTTCAATTCCGAGTGACGCCCGCGATCCTGTTGTTGCTCGCGGCCCCGCCCGCGATCGAGGTGACGGTCCCCGACCCGGGCCGCACGCTGCCGCTCTTGGTGATGCGACTCGAAGCGCTCGCGAAGAGCGCGCCGCGGTACGGTCCGGATCGCGTGCGGCTCCTCGCGGGCGGCTTCGCGGATCCGTTCGATGCGAAGGCGCTCGACGGAATCGGCGTCGACCTCGACGCGCCGGTCCGACTCGTCCGCCCCAACGCCGATGACCGGACCCTGCTGATCGCCGAGCTCGACGAACCGAAGCGCTTCGACGCCGCCGCGAAGGCGCCGCCCGAGGGCGCCGATGTCGTCGTCGAGGGCGGCCACGTGGTGATCGGGGCGAGCCGTCGCTGGCAAACGATCCTCCGCCGCGACGACGCGCGCCTCCTCGGCCTCCGCGCGACACGCGCGCTCGGGCTCGGCCGCGCCGACCCGAAGAAGCTGATCGCCCGTGAGGGGAAGGTCCTGTCGGGGCTCGCCCGCGAGGCGCCCCGTCGCTTCGCGCGACCGCGGGGCACACCGGCCGGACGCGACGTCTACGCGATCGTCCGCAACGTCGAGCACGTCACGTCGGCCGAGATCTCGGCGCAGCTCGACGGCGCCAAGACGACGCAGGTCGACGCGCGGTTCGCGCTCGACGCATTCGGGACGGCGGAGCTCGGGGACCTCGTGGCCAAGGGTGGCGCGAAGCGATTCCTGGAGGACGGCGAGCCGGTGGTCGAGGTGAGCGCGAACATCCCGCGCGCGGGCTTCTCGGAAATATTCCGCGCGTTCGGCATAGGTTCCGAGCTCGAAACGTTCGTGACCGGGCGAGTCGAAGCGGCCCTCGAAAGAGATGGCAGCCTCGTCGTCGCAATCGAGTCGAAGGATGCGCAGCGCGCGAAGCGGCTGTGCGATGCACTCGGATCATGCCCGTCCTCGAAGCCCGCCGATGCCAAGCCCCTCTACCCCGGGGCGCGGATGGCGGTGCAGGGCCGCGTGGTGGCGATCACCTTCGGAGGAGCGGCGCGAAAGCTGCGTTCGTCCCCGGAGGCCCTCGGCGACGGCCTGATCGCCCGCGTCCGCCCTCGGGACCTGTTCGCGGCGCTGGCGAGGCGGTCGGAGCACCGGGACGGCGCCGAGATCGACGCCGCCCGGCTGGCCCTCGTCCGCTTCACGTACGGCAGCGTCGCGCGCATCGCCGAGAAGGTGACGGTCCGCTTGTCGCGGTCACGTCACGGGTTCGTCGCCTCGGCGCGCCTGTTCCACTGAAAACCCCGGTCGCCGCCCGAATGGCTGACCGAAAGGTCGACCTCGCGGGTCGCGATCGAGTAAGGAGCCCTCGTCATGGGTGAGTCTGGTGGCATCGTCGGTGTCTTGGTCGGACTGCCGATCTTCGAAGCAGAGTGGGTGCTCTGGTTGTTGATCGTCATGTCCCTCGTTTCCGTCGCCGTGATGGTCGAGCGCTTCATGTTCTACACGAAGCACTCGGTCGACAGCGACAGCGTCCGGACGAAGCTCAACAGCCTCCTGGACGCCGGTGACTACGCGGGGGCCGCGGCGTTCTTGTCGAAGTTCGACAGCCTCGAGACCAACGTCGTCCTCTTCGGGCTCCGTGAGTACGAGAAGGGCCCGGACTCCGTTCAAGACCTGCTCGCCGGCGCCGAGAGCCGCGAGCGGCTCCGCTACCAGCGCCGCCTGAGTTTCCTTGCGACGGTCGGCTCGAACGCACCGTTCATCGGGCTATTCGGTACGGTCCTCGGAATCATCCGCGCGTTCCGCGATCTCGCGGGCAACATGGCCGACGCGAGCGGGACGGTCATGGCAGGTATCTCGGAAGCACTCATCGCGACGGCGGTCGGACTGCTCGTCGCGATCCCGGCGGTCATCGCCTACAACTACTTCATCGGCAAGGTGAAGGAGCGCGCCTCCAACAGCGAGCTCTTGAGTCGCACGCTCCTGTCGCAGCTCAAGGCCGAGAGCGCGCCGGGGAACTGACCGTGGCGGGCGCGACCAACAACGACGACGAGGCCATCTCGGCGATCAACGTCACGCCGTTCGTCGACATCGTCCTCGTGCTGCTCATCATCTTGATGGTGACGTCGACGCACATCGTGAAGGCCTCGTTCAAGGTCGACCTCCCGAAGGCCGCGAGCGGCGGGAGCGCGGTGGAGTCGACGCTGAACGTGGTCGTCACC
>JAUHYN010001210.1 GCA_030426505.1 bacterium
TTGCCGGCCGACAGGTACACGAACCCGAGGTTCGAGAAGATCTTCGCCTCGTTCGGGTCGATCTCCCGCGCGCGCTGCAGCACGGTCGTCGCGAGCTCGTGCTGGCCGCGACGGAAGAACACCGTCGCGAGGTTCAACAGCGCCCCGACGTTGCGCTCGTCGACCTTGAGGATCTTCTTCGACTCCTTCTCGGCCGCCGGGAGCTTCCCGCCCGCGAGCCACACCGACGTGAGCCGGTTGCGCAGACCGAGGTCGCCGGGGAACTGCCGGATGGCGTCGAGGAGCGTCTGCTCGCCGGCGTCCAGCTTGCCCTGGCGGACCATCAGGTTCGCGAGGTTCTCGTACGCCGCGAAGTACTGGGCGTTCGCGGAGATCGCCGCGCGGTACTGCTGCTCGGCCTCCGAGTAGTTGCCCATCCGCTCGTGGACGACGCCGGCGTTGTAGTGCGCCGCCGCGAACTGGGGGTCCGTGTTGGCCGCCTTGAGGAACTTGTCGAGCGCGGCGCGCGGGTCCGAGTTCGCGACCCGGATGCCCTCGAGCACGTCACTCTTCGCGGCCGGGGCCGGCTGGTGGGTCGGCGGCGCGCGCTTGGTGAACGCGGGCTTCGGCGGCGGCGCGGGCGGCGGCGGAGCCGCCTCGGCGGACGCCTCCTCGGCGCCCTCCCCCGCGGGCTGCGCGGGCGTCTCGGCCGGGCTCTCCGCGGGCGCTTCGGCTGGGGCCTCGGCGTCCTCTCCCGTCGCTCCGCCGATCTCCGGCGTCTCCGACGCTTCGCTCGGCGGCGGCGCCGCTTCGATCGCGGGCGTCTCGTCCGTCTTCTGTTTGCTCGCGCACGCCGCCGGGATCAGCAGCGCCGCGACCATCAGGGCTCGCTTCATCATCATCGCCCCTCCCCCGCTTCCGCCGTGCGGGCGCCGCCCGGCGAGGTGGTGGAGGCGTCCGGCGAACCCGCGGGTGCCGGCGCCGTGCCGAGGTCGTCCAGGCCGTTGCCGGAGATGTCGCTCTCCTGCATGAGCGCCTTGCCGCGCTTCTGGATCGGGAACTCCTTCGGCGCGTACTTGTTCAGGCCCTCGAGGATGCGCTGGGTCCACTCGTTCGTGACGCGCGTCTTCTTCGCCTCCTCGTACGCCTTCCGGTACGCGGCCTCGGCCTTGCGCTCCAGGACCGCCGCGCGATCCTCGAGCTGCATCTTGTACTCGGTGGCCAACTCTTCGTCCTTCTCGAACTCCTTCGGGATGGGCGCCGTGAACAACGCCTCCGCGAAGCGCTCGTAGGAGTGTCCGATGCGGTACGACGCGGCGAGGGTCTGTTCGGCGCGCTTGTACTTGAACACGTCCGTGTACAGACCTTCGACGGTCCGCTGCGCCTTCGCCTTGTCCGTGAGCGCCTTCACCTGGGCCTTGCCCGTACCCACGATCTTGATCGCGTCGTACTGGCGGAACTCGTCCTCGGCGATTTCGAACTGGCAGCGCGCCGCGTGTCCGCCCGCGCGTCCGGTGATCGACAGGCCGCGCTTGCTGAACTCGGAGACGCAGCTCTTGTAGGCGGCGAGCGCGTTGCGCGAACGGTCACGCTTCACCTCGGCGTCGCCGATCTTCATGTACGCCTCGATGATGCGCTCCTTCTGCGACCCCGTGCGCCCGTAGCGCTTGATGAAGTCGTCGAGCGTCGCGATCATGTCCGGCCAGGCCTTCATCTTTTCGTAAACGAGCGCCGACCGGAAAAAGATCTCCCCGGCGTCCTCGCGGCTCGGGAACGTCTGCGCGTAGCGCTTGAACGCCGCCGCGGCCTTCCCGTACTCCTGCTGGTTCTCGAGCACGACCGCGACGTTGTACAGGGCGTCCGCGCGGTCCTCCGACTTCGGGTAGCGCTCGACGAGCTGCGTGTACGCCTCGATCGCCGAAGGGAAGTCGAAGCCCTTCTCCGCGTTGATACCCACGCGGAACAGCGCGCGGGGCGCGAGATCCGACTTCGGGTACTTCTCGTAGATGCGCCGGTAGATCTGCGACGCGGTGTCGAACCGCTTCACCTTCTCGTACGCGACCGCCGCGTTGTAGAGCGCCTTGTCGGCGAACTCGTGCGTGGGGTTGTCATCGACCAGGCGCACGTACGTATCCGCGGCCTGCTCGAACTTGCCCTCGGCGTCGTAGCGCTCGGCCTGCTTGAACTGCGCGCCGACCTTGAAGCCCTTGAGGTTGTCGATGAACTCTTCCTTCGTCTTGCCCTCGGCCTTCGTGTTCGCCTGCGCGATCTCGATCAAGCGCTGCGACCACTGCTCGACCTTCGCGTAGTCCTCGGCGGCCAGGTAGCTCTCGATGATGAGGTTCGACGCGTACCGCGCGACCTCGTTCGCCGGGTAGTCCGCGACGATCCCCTCGAACCGCTTCCGCGCCTCTTCGTACTGGTCGTGCTTGTAGAAGATCTCCGCCGCCCGGTAGCGAATCGCGGGCGCGCGCTCGCTGCGCGGGAGCATCGTCGTGTAGCGATCCGACGACTCGATCAGCTTGAGGCGAGTCGCGTCGATCGGCTTGGGCTCGATCGCCTTGCCCTTGCGCTCCGTCGCGGTGAGGAGCGGCGGGTCCGGGATCTTGTTCCCCTTGATCGCCTCCTCGACGACCTTCTCGTACGTGATCACGCTGGAGAGCGCCGCCGCCTCGAGGTGTTTGTTGTCGAGCTTGCTGTCGCGGACCTTGTCGTACTGGATCGCCGCGCGGTCGTAGTCGCCCGAGTAGTACAGACAC